>NZ_JBNPOK010000019.1:0-41212 GCF_050315135.1 Collinsella sp. SGI.033 | reverse complement strand
CGTAGTGCGCAGCGGGGGTTCTTTCATGCCCGAGGACGCGCCGGAAAGGAAGGTCGCCCTCGGGCCGAACATACAAGACAGCTTACGCGACGGTGTAAACCCAGTTGTGCTTATCCTCGACAGCACCAGACTGAATACCAGTCAGGGTCTCGCGAAGTTTTTTCATAACAGGGCCGATCTCGGTGCAGCCAGCCGGGAAGGTCACGGTCTCGTCGGCACCATAAACCTTGTTGTCAATCTCGCCGACCGGGGAGATAACAGCAGCGGTGCCGCACAGACCGCACTCGACAAAGGTGCCGGCCTTGACCTCGGCCCACTCGACGGGACGCTGATCAACGGTCATGCCCAGGTCCTGAGCGACCTGAACGAGCGAGCGCCGGGTGATGGAGGGCAGGATCGAGTCGGTGTGCGACTGCGGAACGACGAGGGTGCCGTCCTCTTTCACGAACAGGACGTTGGCGCCACCGGTCTCCTCGACATAGGTGCGAGACTCGGAGTCAAGATACAGGTTCTCGGCATAGCCCTCGCGATGGGCCTCCATCGTGGGCTTAAGGGACATGGCGTAGTTCAGGCCGGCCTTGATGTTGCCGGTGCCATGCGGGGCTGCACGGTCATACTCGGAAACGCGCAGCTTAACGGGCTTAAGGCCGCCCTTAAAGTACGGACCGACCGGAGTCACGAGAATGCGGAACGTGTACTCAGGAGCAGGAGCCACGCCAATCACGTCACCAGAGCCAATCATAAACGGACGCACGTACAGGGTCGCACCGGAGCCGAAAGGCGGAACCCAGGCGGCGTTGGCAGAAACGACCTGCTTGACGGCCTCAACGAACTTGTCCTTGGGGAACGGGGGCATCTCGAGGCGCTGGGCAGAGTTATACATGCGCTCAGCGTTCATGTCGGGACGGAAGCAGACGATGCTGCCATCCTCGGCGGTGTAGGCCTTCAGGCCCTCAAAGACCTCCTGGCAGTAATGGAAGATGCCGCCGCACTCGGAGACATGCATGGTGTGGTCGGTGGTCAGGCCGCCCTCGTCCCACTCGCCATCCTTCCAATGAGCCTCGTAGCTGTAATCGGTCTTCATGTAGCCAAAGCCGAGGCTACCCCAATCGATATCCTTCTTCTCGACAGTCATATGTCGCTCCTTACATACACAGTTGCATACTCGCGAACCCGCACGCAAGGACCGAGGCCGACCGTGTCGCAACGTCGCACGCCCGGAGCGTAGAGCCGGACGGGACACGCGGGCAACATCGAAGCCGATGGCACGTCGATTCGCATGGACGAGATTGTACTCCCCGCGCGCGTCGGATAAAACGTTTTTCTTTAACTAAGTAAAGTATTTTCATTTGCTTCGGAATTCACCAGGGTAAATAGGCGTCCTCCAAGCCGCGGCGTCCACTCGCCCCATGCGCCCCGCGACCGCCCTATCGATATACTCTAAGTCGAGACGATGATTGGAGCCCCCTTGGCTACTCAGAACAAACGCGAACACTTGACGGAAGACCTGCTCAAGCGGCTGTTGGCCAGTTCGAGCATCGACGCCTATCTGGACGAAGGCGAAACCGTCGACCAAACGCTTCCCTCGTACTTGCGCTGCCTCATCGACGAGCGCCGCATCAAGCGCTCGGACGTCGCACGCAACTCGGGCCTTAACCCGACCGTTGTGTACGACATCTTTGCCGGCAAAAGCCGCCCCGGCCGCGACCACGCCATCATGTTGGCACTCGGTATCGGCTGCACGCTTCGAGAGACGCAGCGCCTTCTGAGACTCGATAGCGTCGCCGAGCTTTGGTGCAAGGATCGCCGCGACGCCATCGTCATCTGGTGCATCGAACGCGGCATGAGCCGAGCGTGCACCGACGACGAGCTCTACCGCCTGGGTGAAAAAACGCTTCTGGGAACCAACCCACTCAAATAAACGCCCACGTCCGCGCGAGCCCCGCGGCTCTATCGTCTCCATACACGATTCAGTTGCCAACTGAACAAACAGAACAATCGTTGGCATATTATTTTTGGGGCATTTGCCCAGCTACCATGAAGGGAGGACGGCTTGAACGACAACCAGCTCATGCATGCCATGAGCCTTGACGACACCTATCGCGTCGAGCAGGTGCTCGCACGCGGCGAAGACGGCATTACCGAACTCGTCACGATTGACGGAGCCGGTCCCTTCGTGCGAAAGAAGATTCGACAGGAGCTTGCCCGCCGCAATGTATGGTCGGCACTCACAGAATGCAGCTCGCCCCGCCTTCCCCGCGTCGAGGCGACCTACGAACTACCCGAGCACTTTGTTGTCGTCTACGACTTTGTGCCGGGTCGGTCGCTTTCCAAAGTTATCGAAACCGATGGGCCGTTGACGCCGGAAGAGACGACATCGCTTGGCATCGAGCTTTGCGAGGCGGCCGAGGAGCTCCACAGACACGGCATCGTCCACCGCGACATTTCCCCCAACAATATCGTGGTTGCCGCGAACGGCGCGCACCTCATCGACCTCGGTATTGCCCGCATGCGCGTCGAAGGGGCAAGCAAGGACACGACCTCCCTCGGAACTTGGGGGTTCGCCTCGCCCGAACAATACGGCTTTGCCCAGACCGATGCGCGAAGTGATGTCTACTCCATCGGACGCGTTCTTGGCTTTGCGCTTACGGGTGTCCGGCCCGATGACGAGGCTTACGAGCAGATTCTTAAGAAGAATCTTGATAATGCACCCGCGACGCTCGCCCACGCCATCACGTGCGCCTGCTCGTTTGAGCCAAGCGCGCGATTTCAGTCTGCAGCAGAGATGGCAGGGGCGCTCGCCGGCTCGTCTCGACCGGGAAACGACAGGGCATCTTCTGGCACAGATGGGCATGCCGACCATGCCCAAATGGCAGCGGGTACGCATGCGTCTAAGCGCAACCCAAGCAAAAGCAGGACGCGGACCTTTGGCGGCTTGTTGCTAAAACTGGCACTCGTCACCGCGATGCTTGCCGGGCTGATGGCAGTCGGCGCGATTGCCATCTCGACGTTCCACGCCGACCGAGAAAGCAACAACGGGCCCACGTCCTCATCGCAAGCCGGCCAGTCTGACGGCGTTTCGACATCCAAAAAAGCAAATACGGCAAGCGACGCCAGCCTTCTGTCCGCCGAGCTCTCGATTGCGGAATCAGGCTGGTCGGTTGATGGGCACGGATACGTCCACTTTGGCATCGGCCTTAAAAACTCCGACGGCCCTGCCGCTATCGCATTTCCCACCATTAAGGTCTCCGGATACGATGCGGACGACAACCTGATCTTTACGGATGAGAAAACCTACAGCGCCATCGAGCCCGGCCAGACCGTCTACTTTGGCGATCAGACGGGAAATGGCACCGCTCCCGCGCGCGTTGAGTTCGAGGCGGTCACACCCAGCGGCGTTGCACTTGCCACCGCCACCGAAGCACCGGTGTACGAAATTTTCGATAGCACCGAATCCGCTGGGGCAGACGGCATGCAGTCATTCTTGGCAAAGCTCAAACTCCAAAGTGCTCCGAGCGGCTTTGATAAGACCCAAGTGTTCCTATCGGCTATCCTGCGCGATAAGCAGGGCAATATCGTTGCCGGCTATAACAATTTTTGCGACTGCCCCTCCGTCGGTTCCACGACCCCCGTTTCGGTCGACGTCCACAATCCGCCCACGCACGCAAGCTGCGATATCTACGCCGCCCAATGGTAGGACCGGGGCGCCGTTCGCCGACAGCATATCCGATTCAGTTGGCAACTGAGGAATCCAACCCTTCCCAGCACGACAATACTCATGTCGGGATATCGAAGGAAGGAATTTTCATGAACAAGACTCTTGTCATCATCGGTCTCGCAAGCTCATTGGCACTAGCGATGAGCGGTTGCTCGGCTCCAGCCCAAACCGGCTCAACCGCAACCCAAGACGAAGCACAAAAAGCCGAGTCATCCGCACCGGTTAAAATCAAATCGTCGGATGACCCCCATATTCAATATGTCAAAAACTATGTTGGAATGAACGCGCGCCAGGTGGGTTATACGGCACTCGATGAAATGCGACACGATCACTATGGAAACGGTACGCTCAAAATCGTGTTCCTCACGCCGGATGGTTCCCATATCGACCTGGGGTCGGACGAAAACGATTGGGACGACTCCGCACTTCAAGACTGGAAAGTCGTTTCGCAGAGCCTTGACCCCAATACCGAGTTTACCTATACGTTCTCAAGCGACTCGGACGGCGAGGATACTACCATCGTTGCAACGCAAACCATTGATGAAATCGTGCTATCGCTCGGCAAAGTCGGCAGCTCAACAAAGAAGGCCACCAAATTAACCAAAATCAATCCCGCCACAGACAAATACACTTATTTCATTAAAGATTATGTAGGCAGGAATCTTGCAGACTGCGGTTACCTCTCCCTTGCAGACACCTTCAACGATTCCTATGGTCCAACCTATATCCAGCTCGATATTGTTTCCGAAGATGGCGCCTATGTAGACCCGACCGACTCCTCCGCTCTTGCGAACTACGTCGTTGTCTCTCAAAATGTTGCGCCCAACTCCGAGCTCAAGTTGGTCTACAGCACCAATTCCAACGGTGAGGAATATCCCAACCTGGTCAGTTCGAAATCAATCGATTCTGTCGCATTGACCGTTAAGAAAATCAAATAGCTCCGAATAGCTATTAGCGCACAAAAGGCGCCGCCGCGAGCTCCTTCTGCTCGCAGCGGCGCCTTTGTCATAAAGCCCAATCGCACCCCATGCTTGTTGGGCACTATTCTTGTCGACACCCATTTGGAGAGTCGCAACAAGCGCGGATTAGGCGTTCTTCTTCCCGAGCTTAGCCTTAACCAGGCCGACTACAGTCGGGATGATCGACACGGCTACGATGCCAATGATCAGCAACTCAAAGTGCTCCTGCACAAAGGGGATGCCACCAAAGAAGTAGCCCAGCAGTGTAAAGACCGTCGACCAGGTAATGCCGCCCAGCACGTTGTAGATGACAAAGTTGCGCCAGTGCATGCCGCCCATGCCGGCAATGAAGGGCACAAAGGTGCGGATAAACGGGAAGAAGCGGCCGAGGAAGATGGCCAGGTGACCCCACTTGTCCAAGAAGTCCTCGGACTTTTTGATACGCTCGGGCGTCATGGCCTTGACCTTGCCCGAAGCGATGATCTTTTTGCCAAAGAAGTGACCGATCATAAAGTTGCACTGGTCGCCCAGGATGGCAGCAGCCCATGCTACGGCCAGCAGGGCCACGATGTTAAAGCCACCGTTATGGGCAAAGAAGCCCGAAGCAAACAGAAGTGAATCGCCGGGAAGGAACGGGAAGAACACCACGCCTGTCTCAACGAAGATAATGAGGAACACGCAGCCGTAGGCCATAAGCGGGCCGGCGGCGATCCAGCTGGCAATCGCGGTGCGCGGGTCTTTGAGTAGCTCGGCGATAAAATTGATGAAACCCATGAAGTAAAACCTCTCAGTTGTGGGCGCGGATACGTCCAAGTTGACTAGTATACGGTTGCGGTGCCCCCTCGTGCGCAACCCCACAAAAGCATGACTCCATTACCAGCAAGTTTGCATAACTGACACCTGTCATGCAAAGCCGCCAAGATTATTCTTCCTAATCCCTAGCGAATCGCTATACTTTATTGAATCGCATTGCCATGGCGCTAAGGGAGGGCGGCCGGTGAGCTTTATCAATACCATTCGCGAGGACATCAAGACCGTCCAGACGCAGGACCCCGCCGCGCAAAACGGTCTGGTCATCTTCCTTTCCTATCCTGGCCTGCACGCCAAGTGGAACCACGTGCCCGAACACTGGCTGTGGGAGCACGGTCATCGCTCGCTCGCCCGTGTGCTCTCGCAAATCACCCGCCACATCACCGGGGTCGAGATTCATCCCGCTGCACAGATCGGCAAGCATTTCTTTATCGACCACGCCATGGGCGTCGTCATCGGCGAAACCACCATCGTGGGCGACAACTGCGTGCTCTACCAGGGCGTCACGCTTGGCGGCACCGGCAACGAAACCGGCAAGCGCCACCCCACCCTGGGCAACAACGTCACCGTGGGCACGGGCGCCAAGGTGCTCGGCAACATTCGCATCGGCAACAACGTCAAAATCGGCGGCAACTCGGTTGTCGTCAAGGACGTGCCCGACAACTGCACCGTCGTGGGCGTGCCGGGGCGCATCATCAAGCGCAACGGCTGCCGCGTGTTCGAGGAGAGCTTCGACGCCAAGCAGCACCGCGAGTACATGCCTGACGATGCCGCCGAGCAGTCCGCCCTCAACCGTCAGGGCATCACCGAGAACGCCCGCCGCGTCAAAGAACTCGAGCAAGAGGTAGCCGAGCTCAAAGCCCTCGTTGCCAAACTTGTGGACGAACGCTAGACGCGGACGGCCAATGACAACATTCACGCCAGCGCAAAGGCGCGCCAGGGAATCTATCCCCGGCGCGCCTTATTTCCGATGCGACAAGGGGGCCGTCCCCATGTCGCATTATGCGAACTGGCTCAGATAGAGGTCGGCGTAGGCGCCCTCGGCAGCCAGCAACTCCTTATGCGTGCCCTGCTCGATAATGTTGCCGTGATCCATGACCAAGATCAGGTCGGCGTCCACGATCGTCGACAGGCGATGCGCGATCACAAAGCTGGTGCGCCCACGCATAAGCGCGTCCATAGCGCGACCGATGGCGAGCTCGGTGCGCGTATCCACGCTCGACGTCGCCTCGTCCAGGATGAGAATCGCCGGGTTGTTGAGCAGCACGCGTGCGATGGTCAACAGTTGACGCTGCCCTTGGCTAATGCTCTCGGCATCGTTGGCCACCCGCGTGTCATAACCCTGCGGCATGGTGCGCACAAAGAAGTCGACCTGCGCGGCGCGCGCAGCCGCCACGATCTCGTCGCGCGTCGCCTCTGGACAGCCGTAGGCGATGTTTTCGGCAATCGTGCCATCGAATAGCCAGGCGTCCTGCAGCACCATGCCAAACTGCTGGCGCAGCTCGCCGCGGTCCATACCGCTCGTGTCCACGCCGTCGAGCGTAATGCGCCCGCCATCGATCTCGTAAAAACGCATGAGCAGGTTGATGAGCGTGGTCTTGCCCGCGCCCGTGGTTCCCACCACGGCGATCTTCTGGCCCGGCTCGGCGGTAAACGACACGTCACGCATAAGCGGCTTGTCGGGCGAATAACCAAAACGCACGTGCTCAAAGGAGACGCGGCCCTCAATGCGACCCGGCAGCCTGGCAGCCTCACCCGGCAGCGGATCGGCTTCCATCTCGGGCTCATCGAGCAGGTCGAACACGCGCTCCGCACTCGCCAGCGCGCTCTGCAGCGAGTTGAAAGTGAACGACAGCTGCGTCATGGGTTCGGACGCCCCGTAGATAAACTGGAAGAACGCCTGGAACACGCCGACGGTCATGTGGCCGGCGACCAGCATGCTGCAGCCCACCAGCGCGATCACGATCTGCGCCAAACGGCCGATAAAGCGAACCGCAGGGCCGACGGCATTGATCATAAAGTCGGCCTTGGTACTCACGCGCGCTAGCTCCCTCGAGGCCTCGTGCACCTCGGCAGAGCTCTGATGCTCGCGGTTGAATGCGCGAATCACCAAACGGCCTGAATAGCCTTCCTCGACCGCGCTCGTGATTTTGGACACCCACTCCTGACGCTCGCCCGTCACATCATGCGTTCGGCGCGAAACCACCTTGGTCACCAGCAACGATACCGCCGTAAAGCCCAAAAAGACCAACGTGAGCTTGACGCTATAGACAAACATCATGATGATGGCACCCGTCACGGTACCGATCGATACCAGCAGCTGCAGCAATCCGCGCTGCATACTCTCGGACATCTTGTCCAAGTCGTTGGTCGCGCGGCTGACCACTTCGCCGGGTCGATGCGCGTCAAAGTAGGCGAGCGGCAGGCGGCTGAGCTTCTGCGCGATGCGGTTGCGCAGACGCAGGTTGAGTCGCTCGGCGACGCTCGACATCAAAAAACTCTGCAGCGCATAGAACGATCCGGCGGCTGTCCAGATCAAAAAGTAGACAAAGATGGTCTTACCGCACTGGTCCCAGGTGATGCTGAAGGTAGTTCCGCTGGCAAACGCCACCTGTATATGGCCCCACAGCTCGTCGATAACATGAGCGCTATATGCCGGCGCGGCGGTGTTAAAGATGACGTAGAACACAATGCTCGCGAATACAATATAGAAGCGCCAATGGTCGCCGGCGGCCTCGCTCCACAAGCGGCGCACCGTCGCCCAGGTATCCCGGGGCGTCTCGTCCTCTTCTTCGTCGTCCACGTCGCGCATACGCTCTGCCTCGGCACGGGCGCGCTCGTCCTCGGCACGCTCGTTTTCCTCGTACAGCGCCTGGCGACGAGCCTCGCGCTCGGCCGCGGCCCTGGCGGCGGCATCCAGCTCGGTCGACGCGACAGACTGCTCGACCGCTTCCTCGGCCGCGTCCACAACGACGGCATCGATAGCGTCGCTGCGCTTCTTGAGCTCCTCGGTCATGCTACTCACCTCCCTTCATCTGCGATTCCGCGATGGCGCGGTACACCTCGCAGGTTTCCATAAGTTCCTCGTGTGCGCCCAGGCCCACGACCTCGCCATCCTTGAGCACGACAATCTGGTCGGCATGCAAAATCGTCGAGATGCGCTGCGCGATGATGAGCACCGCGGCGTCGCGCGTCTCGTCCTGCAGCGCATGGCGCAAGGCCGCATCGGTTTTAAAGTCCAGGGCCGAAAAACTGTCATCGAAGATATACAGATCGGCATGCTTCATGAGCGCACGGGCAATTGCCAGACGCTGGCGCTGGCCGCCCGAAAAGTTCGTACCGCCCTGGGCAACCGGAGTATCGAGCCCCTGTGGCTGATCGAGCACAAAGGTGCTCTGGGCAACCTGCAGCGCATGAAGCATGTCCGCCTCGGTCGCGTCCTCGTTGCCAAAGCGCAGATTGCTTGCCACGGTGCCCGAGAACAGCCACGCCTTCTGCGGCACATAGGCGATGCGCCCGCGAATCTCATCTTGCGAAAGCTCGCGCAGATCGATGCCGTCCAGGCGAATGGCGCCCTTGGTGGCATCGTGGAAGCGCAGCAGAAGCTTTGCCACCGTCGACTTGCCCGAGCCCGTCGAGCCCACAATCGCGGTCGTCTGACCGCGACGACAGGCAAAGCTCAGGTCGCACAGGGTGTCCTCGTCGGCATCGTCAAAGCGAAACGACATGTGGTCGAACACGGCAACAGCATCCGCATCGTCCTCGGAGGCAGGCGTCCCGTCACCCAGCGTACGCTCGCCGTCCACAATGCTCGGCTCAATCTCCAACACCTGCTGCGCACGGTTCAGGCACGCGGCAGCACGCGGAAGCGTCAGCACCACCATCTGGGCCATCATCACAAAGAACAGGATCAGAATTGCATACTCCAGCACCGCCGAGATACTCGCGATCTGCATCGCATGGGCGCCCACCCGGTTACCGCCCACCCACAGCACCGCCACCTCGGCGATGTTCATCAAAAAGAAGCTGGAGCTGTCAAGGCCCACAAACAGGTGGTTGACCTTTATGGCGTTGGCGGCGTAGTCGCTAAACACCTCGTCCAGGCGCCGCTCCTCGTGATGCTCTTTATTAAAAGCACGAATAACGCGCACGCCCACAATATTCTCGCGCAGCACCACGTTCATGCGGTCGATAAAGCCCTGTAGGCGCATAAAAATCGGTGCCGCATTGGCAACCGTAAAGACCGCCGCAACCAGCACGATCGCAACCACGACGCCCAGAAGCACGCCCATAGCCGGATCGATAAACCAGGCGAAGATGATGCCCGCCACCGCCAGGAACGGCACGGGCAGCACCAGCTGAATCGTCTGAAGGACAGCCTGTTGAATCACGTTGATGTCGTTGAGTGAGCGCGTGATCATCGATCCGGTGCCAAAGCGCTCAAAATCGCTGGCAGACAGCTCGAGTGATTTGTCGTAGACGGCATTGCGGATGTCGCAGGCCACGTTAGCCGCCAGACGCGCCGAAAGATAGCAGCCCAGCACCGTGCCGCCGCTAGCCATGCTCGTCGCGATAAACATGTATAGGCCGTTGCATAAGATGTAGTCGACATCGCCCGTGGTAATGCCGGTGTTGACCATGTTCGCCAGCATCGTGGGAACCAACAGCGTACCGACGTTATCCACCAGCAGCGCCAGCAGCGTCACTGCGACAAGCCCTCGATAGGGCTTCAAAAACCTCATTAACAGTCGCACGACTCACCCTCACCTTGATTCTCGGCAGCGATATGCTGCTTAAAGACATCGCACTCATCGCCGAGCGCATGGGAAAATTTTTCGATTAGGCGCATGATTTCGCGCTGTTCCCAGAGCTCGAGCACTTCGAAAGCCTGTTGCTCGGCTTCTTGCGCCGGCAGCGCATATTGCTCGGCAAACCGCATGCCCGCTTCGGTCAAACGCACAACCTTGTTCTTACGGCTGCCTTCGGCAAACTCCAACGTTGCGAAGCCCCGCGCCGTCAAGGTTTTAATTGCCGAGTTGATGGTCTGCTTGCTGTAGAACCATTCGCTTGTCAGACGGCTTACGGCAATACTGCCGCCTGCCGTGCTGGTATCGACGAGCATCCAGTAAGCGCAGTCCGAAAGGCCGCAGGCGCGCGAGAACTCCGAATAGATATGGTCGAGTCCATTGAGCAACCGGTCGAAGTCGGCCGGCGTAACCGCACTATTCATCTATCCCACCATTCGATTGTCCGATTTTTGACCAATTTTATGTCTCTAGATTAGTCCGAGTTTTGACTATCGTCAACAGGTTCTCCGCAAATGCCTGCACTTTTATGGCCTATCGGCAGAAAAAGACCGCCGGCGCGGGGGCGGCGCCAGCGGTCACGTGAAAATCGGGTTTTATTGCCTGTTAAGCGGCGACGGCCTCGTAGACCGTAGCGCCCGAGAAGCTATCGTGCAGGCTTTTGCCGCAGATCCAAGGCAGCTCGACGACCTCGCAGAGCGTGTTGACCAGCTCGGAGCAGTCAGTAAAGTGGCCCTTATCGTTGAGGGCCTCGCAATCCTGAACACGCCAATAGCCATCGGTGTGCGTGATGTAGTACTCGTGATCGTCAATCCTCACAAAAGCGCGCGTCTTGGAACGCAGCAGCTTCAGAAATCCTTCGAAATCGGTCTCGACGACATCCCCAGCCTGGAACATGATAGTTACCTCCTGGCCCGGCGCCACCACGGCGCGTTGATAAACGTTGGTACTTCTTTAGTAAAACCTTTATCAGAGGTTATGCGTTCGTCATTTAGGCAAGTGGTAAAAACCGCAGGGCAGACGGGATAAAACGTTTAACCATCCCATTGGCTTGTCACATTTTAAAGGTACTTTTATGCAAACCTACTTTCCCAATTGGAATCTATCCTTTTGCCGGGCACTTGACCGTCTATCGTTTGAGCCCGACGGGTATGAACGGGGCATCTGCAACGCCACCGCAAGGAGACACCATGGAGACTATCGAAGCGCTCATTCACCGCCGCAGCTGCCGCAAATACAGCGATCGTCCCGTCGAGGCCGAAAAGCTTGCACGTATTATCGAAGCCGGCCAATATGCACCGAGCGGCATGGGCCGCCAGCCGGTGACGTTTGTCGCCGTCACCAACCCCGCGACCGTCGAGCGTCTCTCACAGCTCAACGCCCAGGTCATGGGCAGCAACAGCGACCCCTTCTATGGCGCCAAGACCGTTGTGGTGGTGCTGGTTGACCGCAGCGTGCCCACACATCTGGAAGACGGCTCACTCGCCATGGGCAACTTGCTCAACGCCGCCTATGCACTGGGTGTCGATTCGTGCTGGATTCACCGCGCGCATGAGGTCTTTGACTCGCCCGAGGGCCTGGAGCTGCTGGCCAGCTGGGGCCTGCCCGCCGACGGCAGCCTGCGCGGTGTCGGTAACTGCATTCTGGGCTATGCCGAGGACACGCTACCCGAGGCAAAGCCGCGCCGCGACAACGTGGTGTACGTTAGGTAATTTGTTCCGCCGTTCTACCGAACGGCAGAACAAATTAGTCGACCGGGTGGTAGAAGGTGTCGACGACCGTCTGCTTTACGTTGTCTTGGTCTAAGTAGAACTCGGCAAAGGTGTCGCCCTGCTGCATGGTTCCCTGCAGCGTCACAACATCAAACGAGGTCAGGCCGTGCTCGAGCATCGTGGTCGCCAGATAGCTAAACTCATCGAGGCCCAGATTGGTCCACGTATAGTCACCCATCGTCTGGTACAAGTTGATCAGCACAGCCGGATTACTCTTGGCGCTGTTGAGCACCTTGGCCGCAAACGCCTGCACATAGCTCACCTGACGCGCCGTACGATCGAGCGACGAGGTCAGCTCCGTGGTATCGCGCCACTGCACATACTTTTCGGCCGAGATTCCAAACAGCGTCGTCTCCTGCCCCTCAACCGCTGCCGTGCCCGGCACGGTCTGTGTCGGCACGAGCGTCACGCCGCCAATAGAATCATTGATAGGCGCCACGCCCTCGATGTTGAGCGTGTAGTAATAGTCGACTGGGATATTGTCGAGTACGCGTGAAGCGGCTGCCGCCGTCAGCTGCGAGGAATTATCACCGTCGGTACCGTAGGCAAACTGCAGGCAGAGCTGCTCGGTCACCTGACCCGAAAACGAACCACCCGCATACGTATCGACGGCAACCATGCTGTCGCGCGGAATAACGATACCGCGGGCCTCGCCTGTATCGGTATTAAGGGCTACAACCATAACGGTATCCGACTGGCCTTCTTTGGCGCCATCATCAGACGCGCGATTATCGAAGCCGATAAACGCCACCGTAGCCATATGCTTGTTGAGTGCATACTTCTTGCCGTTATAGGTAATGGTGTCACCCTTGGCCTTAATGACCTTTTCGGTCTTTTCCTCGATCTTCTTTTTGCCCTGGCTCACGCTGTGGTTCACAAAGCCCCAGCCGGCAGCAGCAATCGCTCCGATCACGAGCAACACAATCACGAGTGTGCGGATGCGGCGACCACGTTTGATGCGCTTAATCGACTCCTGGGAACGGCGACGGCGCTGCGGTGGCGCCTCATCGAGCGAAGGCCATTCGGTCTCATCAGCAGGCTGCGGTGCATCATCCGCAACCTGCGCCGAAGTCTCGGCCTGGCCCACGGTTTTGCTCGACGCCCCATTTTGTGTGTCAGATGCCGAATCGACATCGGCACCCTGCTGCGCGCTGGCAGGCTCCGCCACATCGGAAACCTGTTGCTGGGAAGTGTTCTCCTGGCTATTTTCGTCGGGATCCACCGCATCGATAAAGTGCTTGCCACGGGGGTTCATGACTATTTTGTCTCCTGGTCGTTTGTTAACACACCGCTCACAATATAGCGCGAGTTGCCCTGCGAGCTATCGAGCATGCAGGTGCTCAGTTGCACAACCTTGCTATCCGCGTCAAGCGCAATACCTTCCCGTACGTTTTTGAGGAGCGCGTCGGGATTGCAGACGGTATTGAAATACTCCTGGCGCACTGCGGAATCGGCAAAGTTAAATGAGTTGAGGATGTGGCGATCGTCGTACTGGTAGGCCGAAACGATCTGGTACGTCAGAATATGACCGGGCGTGTAGATGAAGAACTCGGTATTCTCGTTAAAGAAGTCCGTATCCTCAAAATTATGCAAGTTATGGAACACGCCGCCGTTCACGTGGCCGTAGATCACCGTCACCGGATCGCTAAAGTCACGCGCATTGGCCATCTGGCTAAAGGCGGTGCCATACGGGTCGTACTTGCCGTCCTTGTCGTGATCTAAATAGAACAGGTCGTCGGTCGCACTCTGCAGTAGAGGCGTATTGATGTCGGCGCCCGGAATATAGAGCCAGGCGTAAACGTCAGCGTTTTCTTTGATAAGCGAAGCAAAGTCGATGGGATTGTCTGCCAGCTCCCTGTCCTTCGATTCGACCTTGGTGGCAGGCTTGCCCGTTGCACTCATCTCCTGCGCGCGCTGCTGCTCCAGATGGTTCATATAGAGTGCGTAGCCGCCGCAGCCGACTGCGATCAGTAACAACGCCACGAAAACGCCCTTGAGTATCGTGGCGCGACGCTTTTTGTCCGAGTCGTCCATATACTTGCCCCGTGGCTGCTGTGCCATAGTGTTCCCTTACCCTGTAAATCGGCTAAAAAAAGGACCCGCACAAGTACGGGTCCTCAAATCTTACGGTTGAAACTGTATGTGTGCTAGTTGTTCTTGCGAAGAGCAACAAAAGCGCAAGCGGCACCAGCGGCGGCAACAGCAGCCACGGCGGCAACAGCGGTGGTGTTCACGCCGGTAGCCGGGGACTTAGCACCCTTGTCGGCAGTCACAGTCGTGCTAGCGGCAGCAGAAGCGCCACTCGTGGGCTGAGCAACCAGAGAGATGATGCAGAGCTCGTCCATCGTGAAGGAAACGTTGCCGTTGGCGTCGGCGGTAAGCTCCTTCACATCGTGGGAACCAGAATCATGCTGGATGTAGACGGTCACCTTGGCGCCTGCATACTGAGAACCAAGAGCAAAGGTGAAGTTGTACGGGCCGCTCGTGTTATAGTGGGTGACCTCAAAAGAAGCAACCACATTGGAACCAGAGGGGACGTTGTTGGCGGCAGTACCGGTACCGACAACATTAAGCCAGGCATTGCTATCAGCGGCAACGCCAGACGCATTCGCAGTCACGCCATTGGACGTAACGGGATCGCTTTTAACATTTGCAGGACTGTTAGTGGCGAAAGCAGCCACGGGCAGAGCCAGGGCAAGAGCGAGCACACTCAGTGCTGCCATGAATCTCTTCTTCATGTTGGGTACTCCTCAACTTGCAGCTTACGAATTTTTAAGTTTATAGTAGTATAGCTTTTTTCTGCAAATTGTAACTAAAGAGCTCTACATAAAACGATTTTGCAGATTTTTGTTCGCCTATAGCTCAAAACGGCACCTAACCGTGACTATTTTATGTTCCGTCAGGTCTATGCCGTTTGATTTGGAGCCGAATTCGCCCCGCCATCACTCGCCTGTGCCGCTCCCTCTGCTTTTTGTTCGCCTTCATCCTTTTGAGCATCGGCAATGGTGGCAGCGGCTGCGACCATGCCGCGCTGGGGCGCGACGCCCGTCTGGGTCTGAACGCCCTCGACAACTTCTGTGCCTGCATGCGCGAGCTCCGGCGACTTAAACATTGCGTCCAGATTGGCCCCGCCGCCGGCGTAGCCAAGCGCCGCGAGCGCGATGACAATCACCGCAACAACGACCGCGATCGGAACATAGCGATGCCAGCCTGCGGGATTGAGGCCACTACGGCGAGCAGCGCCACGGCTAATGTAGCCGAGCGTTCCATCGTGCTTGAGCTTTGACCCCACCACACGCTTACGGCCCCACAGCGATGATTCGGCCTGCATGGCCAAGCGAGCACTTGCCGAAGGATAACCATATTTAGTGCGTTTGAACGAGCCGTCGAACCCCGAGGCGCTTTTGCCCCACGTCCGTGAAGTCGTGCGACGGTTGACCGGCGCCGCGGGCTTTCGAACCCGATTTGTTTTTGAAGTCTCCGCCATACTCCCCGCACGCCGTAACACAGTCGAAACAATACTGCTTTGGACTGTATCACACGCGCCGCGCGCGGTCACGGGCGCCTCGCTTAACGGTCGTCGTCCTTCAGCAGGCGCCACAGGGTCGTACGGCTTATGCCTAGCACTTCGGCAGCTCGGGTCCTGTTGCCGTGAAGGTGGCCTACGACCAGCCGTGCGATATCACGCTCGGTATCGGCCAGTGGGCGCAAGATATACAGATCGCTATCGAGCGTCGGGGCACCAAAGGTCGCGGTCTTGATAACGTCCTCCTGGGCGAGCACCTCCTCCGCCACCGCCCGCTCGGCTGTACCCGTCCTCACTAATATATAAAGTCGTTCCGAAACCTCACGAAGCTGTAGATAGTTACGGGGCCATCGATAGGCATCGAGTGTCTTTGCCGCCCCGGACGACAAGGCGGGTGTTGCCGTCTCAAACATATCTGCCAGATACTCCAGATAGCGCGCAACCTTTTCCGACGCGCCGCCCTGCTCGGCAATCGCCGGCGCCACACTCACTGCACAGGCCAGACGCTCGGTTACAAAAGCAGCCTGATCGCTTTCGCCGCCGCCTGGCATGTCGTTTGCCGTCAACACCACATGGCAACGAGTTGCGAGCGCCGTGTCGATCATTGCGGACACGAGCTCGCGCAGGCGTTGGGGGCCAACGGCATGCCAGCCGCCCATGCAAAGTGTCAGCCCCGTTTGGAATAGCGGCGATTCGGAACTTTTGAGCAGATGGCGCCAACCGCGATCCGTAAGCTCATCGAGCGCAACGGACACAAAGGGCTGATCGGCATAGGGTCCATCCAGGTACAGGCGTTTTGCAATCTGATCCTGTCCCGCGCCCAGCTCGCCCTCGAGCATAAGGGGCACTCCGCGCGCATAGCTCTCCCGTACGGGGGCAGCGACCGCTGCCGCGTCTTCGACGATGCCGTACGCACTCGATTCGTAGCGGGCCTCAACTTCGTCGGCGTTGAGCCACTCGATGCCCGCATGCGCCGCGGCGGCGCGCACCTCGCGGACCACGATGACCCAAAGGCCCCCGCCCTCTTTATCGGTGGGGCGAACGGTCAGGCTCAGGCGCGTACCCGCACGCCCCATAACCAGACGCGCGCCGTCTCCTATGCGGTCGAGGCGCTCAGCGACAAAAGCCGCCACATCCCGCTCAAGCGCCGCGTCAGTCATGGTCGAGATCGCGACGTCCCCACGCGCATCGATTGCCAATGCCGAGGCCCCGGCAGCAGCTAGGGCATCGCTCAAGATCTTCAGCTTGGCATCGCTATCCATGATTTGCCCCTGTCCGCTGCGACGTGCAACCGCCGACGGTCGCACGACCGAGTGTTTCAAAATTGAACGATATTGCTCACCAAACACTATAGGGCAGAAAGCTCCGTCCTGCGAGTATAGGTGTTGCCCCGCATCGCCATCCTGGCGGGGCGATAAGAGCTCTTCGGGATCTATTAACCTGCGGACAAGCCATACCCGCAAGAGCTCCTATCGCTCCACCGCGAGGATGCGGCCACCAGCAGCCAGCACGTAAATGGGCTACTCCTCTACCAGATTCCCAGCACGTGCTGCATTCCCAAACCCATGCACGCAATGCCAATCCAGCAGCAAAAGCCCAATGCGATGGGCTTGCCGCCTTTTTTGACCAGCTCGACGATATCGGTATTAAAGCCAATAGCCGCCATGGCCATCACGATAAAGAACTTCGACAGCTCCTTGATGGGCGCCGTAACGGACGCGGGAAGCTGAAACACTGTGGTGACCACACTCGCCAGCACAAAGAACAGCACAAACATGGGAAACGCGCGCTTAAGGGAGAACGTGCTTTTGGCGTCGCCGCCGGCCTTGCGCGCCAGATGCATCTGCCAGCATGCGAGGACCAACGTGATGGGAATAATGGCCAGCGTCCTGGTGAGCTTGACTACCGTAGCGCTCTCGAGCACATTGGCGCCAGGGTGCATACTGTCCCAGGCGCTCGCCGCAGCCGTTACAGACGAGGTGTCGTTGATAGCGGTACCGGCAAACAGGCCAAAGCCCTCGTTGGTCAGCCCAAGCATGCCTCCAAGCGTTGGAAACACGAGCGCCGCGATAACGTTAAACAGGAAGATGACCGAAATAGCCTGGGCAATCTCGCGATCGTCGGCATCGATGACGGGCGCGGTCGCGGCGATGGCGGAACCGCCGCAAATCGACGAACCCACACCCACAAGCGTCGCGATCTTGCCCGGCACGTTCATAACGCGGCAGAGCACAAAGGCGATGATGAGCGAGGTCAAGATCGTAGCCACGATAATCGGCAACGACTGGGCGCCTTTGGACAGAATCTGCGAGAGGTTCATGCCAAAGCCAAGCAGGATAACCGCGTACTGCAAGACTTTTTTAGACGTATAGGTGACGCCGGCGGCGAGCTGTTCGCGACGATTCTTGGGAAAGACGAGCGCCAGAACCATGCCAAAGAGGATGGCAAATACCGGCCCACCGACCACCTCAATCTGTTTGCCGAGCAACGACGCAGGGATGGCGATGATCAGGCAGAACAAGACACCCTTCCAGCGCTCGCGTACGATATTTACCAGTTGCATATGGGATTCCTTCTTTCTATTTCACGTTTGCGACGGCTTATGATACGGCAACATCGAGCACAGCCATACGCAAAAACAGACTAAGATGCCGCAATAGTTCTCGGGCAACAACCGAATTACCCAGCGCGGAGAGCTGATTCGCGGCATAATTAACAACTGACATATGAGTGTGATAGAACAGTTGCGAGGCACTATGGAAGAATCGATGCACGTCGGCGAGCAGGAAACGAGCCTACAGGACCAGTCCTACCACACCATTCGACGCAAAATAGTCTACCTGGACTACAAGCCGGGCGAAAAGTTGGGCGTCAAGCAGCTTTGTGACGACCTAGATATGGGGCGCACCCCTGTGCGCGAGGCACTGGTTCGTCTGGCGCAAGAGGGCCTAGTGCGCACCGTGCCCCAAAGCGGCACCTATGTCTCGCCCATCAACCTCACCCTTGCCGAGAGTGCCTGCTACATTCGCGAGCACCTGGAAAAGCAGGTGATTGTGGAGTGCTGCGCCCGTGCCACCTCGGTAGGCATCGAGCAGCTCGACCGAGCCATCGCGCTGCAGGAAAAAGCCATGGCCGAAGAGGACCGCATCGGCTTCTTTTTAAGCGACAACCTCATGCACCGCATGATCTTTAGCATCGCGTGCCGCAGCACCGTGTGGTCGTGGCTCGAGGCGACCAATGCCGACCTGGAGCGCTTCCGCTGGCTGCGCGCCGCTACGCAGGCGCTCGACAATCAGGAGATTGTTAACGAGCACAAGCAAATCCGCCGCGCCATCGCCGGTCGCGATCCTATCGAGGCAAGCTTTTTGGTCAGCAAGCACCTGCATATGATGTTCCGCAACCAGACCGAGGTCCTGGACCAATATCCCGAGTACTTCGAGACCAGCAAGCTCCGCTAACCTGCCAAAAAGGGACAGGTTTATTTTGGCAGGTTTTATCTGCGCAAATGCAACAAGGCCCGGCTCCGCTGCAACGAAGCCGGGCCTTAGTTGTTAGGACGTAGGAACTCGATTACTCTACTGTGACACTCTTGGCCAGGTTGCGGGGCTGGTCAACGTCGCAACCGCGCAGGATGGCAACCTCGCGGGCGAGCAGCTGCAGCGGAACGCTCGCCGTGATGGGGCTGAATACGTCACGGACGGCCGGCACGCGAATGATGCAGTCGGCGATCTTGTTGATTTCCTCGTCGCCCTCGGTAGCAACGACGATGACCTTGGCGCCGCGCGCCTTGCACTCCATGAGGTTCGACACCGTCTTGTCGTATGTTGCGCTTTTGGTTGCAACCGCGATAACGGGGAAACCCGGGTCGATCAGCGCGATAGGGCCGTGCTTCATCTCGCCGGCAGCATATGCCTCGGCATGCAGGTAGCTGACCTCCTTGAGCTTGAGCGCGCCCTCGTAGGAAATGGCGGCGCCCATGCCGCGACCCACGAACAATGCAGACTGCGCGTCCTTGCAGACAAGCGCGGCCTCGTGCACGGCCTCGGTCTGCGTATCCAGGATCCACTGGATCTGCTCGGCCGTATCGGAAAGCTCGCGGAACAGCATGCGCGCCTGCTTGGTGGTCAGACGGTACTTAACCTGCGCCAGCAGCAGGGCCAAAAGCGTAAGGCTCACGACCTGACCGATGAAGCTCTTGGTCGAGGCAACTGCAATCTCCTTGTTGGCCTTGGTGTAGATAACGCCGTCGCTCTCGCGCGCCACCGGGCTGCCCAGCACGTTGGTGATGCCAAAGACCTTGGCGCCCTTGATGCGTGCATCGCGAATGGCGGCAAGGGTGTCGGCCGTCTCGCCCGACTGGGACACGGCCACGACAAGCGTCGTCGGCGTGATGATGGGGTTGCGATAGCGGAACTCGCTTGCCGCCTCGACCTCGGTAGGAATACGAGCCCAACCCTCAATAAGGTTCTTGGCGATAAGTCCGGCATGGTAGCTGGTGCCGCAGGCAATCACATACACGCGGTCGATATCGTTGAGCTCCTCGAGCGAAAGGCCCAGCTCGTCGATATCGAGCTCACCGGCGGGGGTCATGCGGCCCACCAGGGTATCACGCACGACGCGAGGCTGCTCATGGATCTCCTTAAGCATAAAGTCGGGATAACCGCCCTTTTCGGCCATATCCAGGTCCCAGTCGATATGGGTAAGCTTGGGCTCAATCACGTTGCCAGCCTCGTCGGTATACTCGACGCCTGCGGGCGTAAGCTTGGCAAACTGACCGTCTTCGAGCACCACGACATCGCGGGTGGCATCGATAAGCGCGATCACGTCGGAGGCAACGTAGGAGCCGGTTTCGCCGACACCGACCACAATCGGGGAGTCCTTGCGGGCCACGGCGATCACGCCGGGCTCATCGGCAGAAACGGCGGCCAAACCATAGGCGCCCACCACGTGGGTGCAGGCCTCGCGCACAGAAGCCATCAGGTCGTGTGTCTCGGCATAGGCCTCTTCGATCAAGTGCGCAAAGACCTCGGTGTCGGTCTCGCTCTTAAAGTGATGGCCGCGGCCCTCCAGCTCCTCACGCAGCTCGGCGAAGTTCTCGATGATGCCGTTGTGGACGATGGCGATGCGACCGTCGCAGCTGGTGTGGGGATGGGCGTTGACAACGGAGGGCTTGCCGTGGGTAGCCCAGCGGGTGTGGCCGATGCCGCAGGTGGCGTCGCTGTCGACATTGGTAAGTTCGCTCTCCAGGCCCGCGACCTTGCCCACGCGGCGAATGACGTCGAGGTGAGCCGCCGTGCCCTCGCCCACTTCGAGTGCGACGCCCGAGGAGTCATAGCCGCGATATTCCATACGCTTAAGGCCCGTGACAAGGATGTTCTTTGCAATATCAGAGCCGGTGTAGCCGACAATTCCGCACATAGGATAAATCCCTTCGCTCGCGTGACTGCAAAACGTCCACGCACAAGGGGCGCTGAGACGTATAACGTTCGAGTATTGTACTCACGCAAGCGCAAGCTGATATACCAGAAGTGGTATCTCAACTTAGATACCACCCGATGCACACACGTTCAGCCGGTCCAAACCGCCACAAAGGTGCCTGTCCCCTTCGTGGTGGTCGCGTTGGCAATAGCGTTTCCCCAGATAAAACCTGCCAAAATAAACCTGTCCCTAATTGGCAGGTTTTGACACCCTAGGGACGGGCGATGCTACAATCTGGCTTGTACTTGAAACGCATCAAAGGGGCCGCTATGGCAAAGGTAAAAATCAGCGACGTCGCGCGCGAGGCAGGGGTCTCGCTGGGCACGGTATCCAACGCGCTCAACCATCCCGAAAAGCTGCGCCCCGAGACCCTCAAACTCATCAACGAGACCATCAATCGCCTTGGCTACCTGCCCAACCAAAGCGCCCGTCAGCTCGCAGGAGGCACCGCCAAGTCCTTTGGCCTGGTCCTCCCCCGTCTCGACCACGGCTTCTCGCTCCAAATTGCCAGCGGCGCCCATAACGAGGCCCGCAAGCACGGTTACGACCTGCTTATCGCTAACGCCGATAACGACGATATTCTCGAAGACCATTACCTGCGCTACTTTATGGGCACGCAGATGTCCGGTGTCATGGTTCAGCCCATGGCATCCCCCGATTGGCACCCCGCCATGACCAAGATGCCCGTGCCGATTGTCCATCTGGACATCCACTGTTCCGAGCCCGGTTACTACGTGGCCGCCGATAACGAGGCACAGGGGCGCATTATCGCCGAGCTCGCCATTGCCCGCGGCGCACGCCATATCACCGTTGTGGGCAGAGCGGCATTTATGCAGCTCACCCTGCGCGTGCTTGGCATTCACAAGGCCCTCGCCCTTCATCCCGATATCAAAATTGAGGTCATTGACGCCGGAGAATGGAATACCGCTGCCGACGGCTACAGTATCGGCACTCAAATTGCCGAGCGTTCCACCGATGAGCGTCCCGATTTTGTCATCGGCCTAACCGACGTATTGGCCTCGGGTGTTATCTTGGCGTTGATCGACAAAGGCATCTCCGTCCCCAAGCAAGTTCGCGTGGCCGGCTGCGACGGCAACCCGCTTGCATGGAGCGGGTCGGTCCCTCTCACCACAGTGGCACCGCCGGGTTACGAAATTGGCCGCAAGGGCGTGCAGCTGCTCGTGGAGCAAATCGAGAACAAGGCACCGACAAAAACCAAACGCGTCCGTATCGGCTCCGCCGCACGCACCGTCACCGAGGTCACAGCCGCCGAGGACATCAACCGCCAAGAACTCGTGCGGCCGTTCCTGCTGGAGCGCGCCAGCACCCAGGCAAGCAGCCAGACCGACGCCACGGCCATCAACCTCGGCGTGTATCTATAGCACGCCCGCAAGTATGCTAAGTCACCGCTTAAGCAAAAGGGGCCCGACCATTGCCGGGCCCCTTTTGCTTAAGCGCAAACGTGGGCAATTGCTCGTTTCAACGCCGCAATTGTCTAACGCACGGCCTTGACGACTGCCGCCGCCAGGTCGAACAACGTGTCGAGCACGGCCTCACAGCCATCCACCACGTCCTGCGGCAGCGGAACAATGTCAGGAACGGCAAAGACATGGCAGCCGGCCGTGATGCCAGAGACGCAGCCGTTGCGCGAATCCTCGACCACGGCGCATTCCTCGGGGGCAAAGCCCGCGCGCTCGCAGGCAAGCAGATACATCTCGGGGTCGGGCTTGCCGTGCACGACGTCCTCGCCGCAGGTCACCGTCTCAAACTTGTCAAAGAGGCCGACCGTCTTAAGATTGCGCTCGGCCGCGACGCGGCGTGACGACGTCGCAAGGCCCACGTGATAGCCCGCAGCCAGCAGCTCGTCTAGGCACTCAGCGGCGCCGGCCTTAAGCTCCAGGTCGGTCTTGACCATCTCGTCGCGAATCTCCTTGTGGCGATGATAGATCGCCTCAGCGGTTTCTCCGCTGCCGTAACGCGCCTCAAGGATGTCCATGACATCGGGCAGCGTGCGGCCGATAAACTGATGGATCAGCGCATCATCAATCGCGACCCCCAGCTCGGCAGCGCCCGCCTTCCATGCCTTGATGCCCAAACGCTCGGTATCGACCAGCGTTCCGTCCATGTCAAAAATTACAGTCTTGATCATATCGGTCCCCTCACCGGATTGCATTACGGCCACTCTAGCGCACTTTACAAACTTGTATATAACGTATATAGCATATTGCACTATCGTTACATAGGCAGAAGTCATATGACGAGCAGTCCGATAGGATTATAGTTTTCGACCGAGTACTCAATGGTAAGGATTGTTTTATGCTTTCAGACACTATCGCACCTGCAAAGGAGCTTCAGGACAAACTCGCGGCGCTCGAACAGCTGCTTTTGGCATACGGACGCGTCGCCATCGGCTTTTCCGGTGGCGTCGACAGCAGCTTTTTGGCCGCGGTCTGCGCCCGCATCATGCCTGCCAGCACGCTTCTCGTTCACCTCACCACGCCGCTCATCGGCACGCCCGAACAGACCTCGTTTGAGCGATCCGTTGAAAGGCAAACCAATGAGGGACCGCATTTTAAGCTCCCCGTGCTCAATCTTTCGGTCGATCAGCTGCAGCTCCCCCAAGTAGCCTGCAACGACGCCAACCGTTGCTACCACTGCAAGCACGCCGGCTTTACCGCCATCGTCAACCACGCTAAGTCGCTCGGCTTTCCCACCGTCATCGATGGCAGCAATGCAAGCGATCGCGGTGACTACCGTCCCGGCATGCGCGCTGCCAAAGAACTCGGCGTACGCTCCCCTCTTATGGAGGTCGGCTTTACCAAGGACGAAGAGCGCGAGCTGCTGCGCGCATGGGGCTATCCCGTTTGGAACCTGCCGGCGGGAGCCTGTCTTGCCACGCGCGTCCCCACGGGCGAGAAACTTACGCGCGAAAAGGTCGATTTAATCCGCGCCTGCGAGGACTACCTGCACGATCTTGGTCTGTCGCAGGTTCGCGCGCGCTTGGTCGGCGGCTGCATGCATATCGAAGCCGTTCCCGCAGATATCACCAAGATTGCCGCCCTCGGCGGTGCTACCGTCAATGCCGAGGGCAAGACCCCGCTGCCCGCCGCCATCGAGTCCGCGCTGCGCGAGCTGGGCTGCGCCCACATCTCCCCCGAAGTCACCCCCTACATCCACGGCAATATGAACCAGTAACCTGCCAAAAAGGGACAGGTTTATTTTGGCAGGTTTTATCTGGGGAAACGCCGAATAGCCCCACATTCACAACCGCCGCAGCTCCATATGAGGAAAATGAATCCGTAGCGTTTGTCCCAAATCTTAAGTATTTGTTCGACAGAACGGCCCCTGCCGGCTCCTGCTAGACTGGTAGACTCCCAACCGTCCGTCCAGGAGTCACCATGTCGCGCAAGTCCGCCTACAAGCAAGCACTTTCTATCGGCACCGCTGTGGTGCTGGGGTTTGCGCTGTTTACGGGATCGCTCGACGGGGCGCCCAGACTGCTCTCGCCGCAAAGTGATGAACAGGCGGCGGCTCTGGCCGAGAAGCAAGACGAGAGTCCCAGCCGCACCGACGACGAGGCAGACCTGGTTGCCCGACTCGAATCGGGAACGGCAAACTCCACAGACTCCCAAAACAGCCCGAACTCTAGCGACAAGCCACATTCCGCCGCACCCGACACCGGTGATGACGTTTCCGCGGACAGCGCCGCCACCCCCATCGACGAGGTCGAAAACCCCAATCTCGACCGCGCCCGCGGCGTATACCTCAGCAGCATTCCCGACTACGCGGGCAACCCCTATGTTGCCCTGCGAGCCGACAGCACGCACCCGTTGGGCACACCATCATTCACGCTCGATGAATACGAGCGCGCTACAGAAGAAGGTTGCTTTAAGAAGTTCTCCAAGCTCGACAGCCTGGGCCGCACCCGCAAAGCGCTCGCTTGCGTGGGCCCCGAATCGCTCGGTCAAGGCGAGCGCGGCGATATCTCGCGTATCCATCCCGCCGGATGGCGCCAGCAGCGCTACGACTTTATTCCGGGCCAGAGCCTCTACAACCGCTGTCACCTCATCGCCTGGTCGCTCTGCGGCGAAAACGCCAACCGCAAGAATCTCCTCACCGGCACGCGTTATCTCAACGAAACGGGCATGCTGCCATTTGAGGAGCAGATTCTCGGCTACATCCGCGAGACGGGCAACCATGTGCTCTACCGTGTCACGCCCATGTACAACGAAGAGGAACTCGTCTGCCGTGGCGTGCGTCTTGAGGCACAATCGGTCGAGGACCACGGCAAGGCCCTCTGCTTCCACGTATATTGCTACAACCTGCAGCCGCATGTGCAGATCGACTACGCTACCGGCCGCAATCAGGCCTCGGGAGACTAGGGCCGGCCAAGCTGCCCCAAAACCTAAATGGACCGTTTTCCTCCATCCCCCAGGGATCAAAAAGGGCCGCCTGGATTGCCCAGAGCGGCCCTTGCATCGGCATGTATGTTACAGACAACGCCCAACGCTACTTGGCACGGCCCTCCTCATAGCGCTCGACCAGCTTGGCCTGAACGTCATAAGGCACCTGCTCATAGCCCGCAGGCTTCATGGTAAAGTCGCCCGTGCCGCGCGTGATGGAGCGCAGACGCGTCGAGTAATCCGTCAGCTCGGCGAGAGGCGCCTGAGCGATGACCACGGTGTCTCCGCGCTCATCGGTCTCCATACCCGTCACGCGACCGCGCGATGCCGAGATGTCGCCCATCACGGCGCCGGCGTAGCTCTCGGGAATAGTCACCGTGATTTCCTCGATGGGCTCCAGCACCACCGGGTCGGCGTCGGCGCATGCCTTGCGCAGGCCGATGCGAGCCGCCGCGCGGAACGCCATCTCGTTGGAGTCGACGCTGTGATACGAGCCATCGTACACAGCCACGCGAATGCCCGTAAGCGGGTAGCCGGCAATGATGCCGTCCTTCATGGTCTCCTGAACGCCCTTGTCCACGGCGGGAATGAGCGAGCGCGGAATGCGGCCGCCTACGACCTCGTCCACAAACTCATAGCCGTCGCTCGTACCGTCGGGCCCAATGAGCGGCTCTACGCGCAGCCAGCAGTCACCATACTGGCCGGCGCCGCCGGTCTGCTTCTTGTGGCGGCCCTGGGCAGTTGCCGTGCGGCGAATGGTCTCGCGATATGGGATGCGAATCGGCACGCTCTTGGCCGCGACCTTGGTACGGTCCTCAAGACGATTGAGCAGGACCGAAACCTGCGCCTCGCCCACCGCCGAAATGATGGTCTGGCCGGTCTCCTCGTCGCGGTCGATGCTCATGGTCGGATCGGCCTTGCATGCCTTCTCGATAAACGTGTAGAGCTTCTCTTCGTCGCCGCGATTCTCGGCCTCGATGGCGATGCGGTACTGCGAGTTGGGGAACTTAAACGCCGCAGCCTCGACCTTGCCGGTAATCGAGAGCGTATCGCCCGTCTCGGCCGCCAGCTTGGGTGCCACGATGATATCGCCGGCATAGGCGTGACCGACCTCGGTCATGTCGCGGCCGCACATCACATACAGGTGAGCCAGACGATCGCTCTTGCGGGTGCGCGCGTTGATCAGCTCAAGGCCCGGCTCAAGCGTACCCGTCAGCACCTTGATGAAGCTGATGCGACCCTGCTGAGGATCGGCCAGGGTCTTAAACACAAACGCCACCGGGCGGTCATCATCGCTCGAAATCTTGAGCGAATCACCGTCGATGAGCGGCATCTCACCGTAGTCCGTCGGCGCCGGGAAGTACGTGGCGATGTCGTCCATCAGCGAGTTGACGCCCTGCTCCTTGATGCAATCGCCCGCAAAGACCGGCACAAAGATGCGCTCGGCGATCGCCTTCGACAGCAGGCCTTCAAGCTCCTCCTGCGTCAGCGTCTCCTCGCCTTCCAAGTACTTCATCATCAGTTCGTCGTCAGCCTCGGACACCAGCTCGCACAGATGGTCATGGGCCTCCTCGGCCTGGGCACGATACTCCTCGGGAATCTCCGACTCAACGGCTTCGGCGCCGTTGCAATGGCGCGCCTTCATGCGCACCAGGTCGATGATACCGTCAAAGTCCTCGCCCTCGCCCCAGGGAAGGGTCACGGCGCCCAGGCGCGTGCCAAAGCGCTCCTGCAGCAGGTCCATCGTGGTCGCAAAGCTGGCCTCGGAGCGCGACAGGCGGTTTACGAACACCGCACGCGCCAGACGCAGGTCCTCGGCGGCATACCAGAGCTTAACCGTCGTAGGCTGCGGGCCGGCCTCGGCGTCGACCACAAACAGAGCCGTCTCGCAGACGCTCATCGCGGCAAAGGCGTCGCCGATAAAATCGGGGTAGCACGGGGCATCGAGCACATTGATGCGCGCACCCTTCCAGTCGATCGG
This sequence comes from Collinsella sp. SGI.033, assembly GCF_050315135.1. NCBI lineage: Bacteria > Bacillati > Actinomycetota > Coriobacteriia > Coriobacteriales > Coriobacteriaceae > Collinsella > Collinsella sp. SGI.033. The sequence goes on along the minus strand of NZ_JBNPOK010000019.1, from coordinate 13,760 downwards.
CGCAATGGTCGTCGAGATGGAAAACGCACGCTTGACCTCTTCGGGGTCATAGTCGAGCGTGGGCTTGGTGCCGTCGTGGCCGCCCAGGCGGGCGGTCTTGCCGGAAAGGTGGAGCATGGCCTCGGCGAGTGAAGTCTTGCCCACCCCACCTTGGCCTACGAGCACCACGTTCCTTACATTACCGGTCTTGGGAGCACCCATGATGACCTCCTTGCAGGGCCGCGCGCAATGCGCGACGCCAACGGGGAGAGTTCGCGGTCGATGCCGTCCCGGGAGCAGCATGGTCGGCAGCCGATCCGGCTCACCCTCCAAATGTCCTATGCCACCACCCTACCCTCGCGGGCGACTGTCCATGCACACCTTTCGGCGCACGTATGAATACGGGCGGCGAGAGGAGGGGGCAAACGCCTGAGGCGGTTATTAAGCCCCAGCGGCGCAAATAAAAACCGCCGCAGGCCATAAGACCTGCAGCGGTTTCGCCTCAATGTCTACTTGAGCCTAGCCCTCGATACGGCTCAGGAACTCGCGCGTGCGCCGTTCGCGCGGATGGCCGATAACCTGCTCGGCAGGACCCTCCTCGACAATGCGACCGCCGTCCATAAAGACCACGCGATCGGCAACATCGCGCGCAAACTGCATCGCATGGGTCACGATCACCATCGTCATATTCTGCGCGGCAAGGTCTTTAATGACACGCAGCACCTCGGCCGTTAGCTCGGGATCGAGTGCCGAGGTCGGCTCATCGAAGAACAAGATCTCTGGATCGAGCGCCAAGGCGCGCGCAATACTCACACGTTGCTGCTGACCGCCCGAAAGCTCGCATGGCACCTTGTTCTCGTTGCCCGTAAGCCCCATCTGCGCGATCAACTCACGCGCACGTGCTTCGACCTGCTCGCGCGGGCGCTTGAGCACGCGGACCGGAGCGTCGGTAATGTTTTTCATCACGGTATAGTGCGGGAACAAATTGTAGTTCTGAAACACCAGGCCAAAGCGCGAGCGCGCCTGCTTGGGCACATCGCCTTTCGCATACACCGTGCCCGATCCCGCATCCGTCGCAACGGCTAGATCACCAAACGAAAGCGAGCCGCCGTCAAGCGTCTCGAGCAGCGTGGTGCAGCGCAACAGCGTTGACTTACCGCCGCCCGAAGGTCCGATAATCGCCACGACCTCGCCGCGCTTTACCTCGAGCGAGATATCCTTGAGCACCTCATTGCCACCAAACGCCTTGCGCGCGCTCGTTATATTCATTACCGTTCCGGACACGGGAACCTCCATGTGTTGAAAAGCACGACGGAACAGGCTAGTCGTGGTAGTAGTCAAGTCGCTTTTCGGCGGCGCCCAGCAGCATCTCGACCACAAAGTTAAAGACCCAGTAGATCAGTGCCGCAATCGCAAACGGCACCATGCTCACTTGCGAGGCAACCAGTGCCTTGGCCGTCGAGAACATCTCCCCCACGCCGATGGCAAACGCCAGCGACGTGTCCTTGACCAGTGTGATGATCTCGTTGCCCATCGCCGGCAAAATGCGCTTAGCGACCTGCGGCATCACAATGTACAAAAACGTCTGCAGGTGTGAGTAACCCAGCACCTCGGCGGCCTCATATTGACCACGCGGGATAGACTGCAAACCCGAGCGATAGATCTCGGCAAAGTAGCCGGCATAGTTGATGATGAATGCCACGACGCACGCTGTCCACTTGGAATCGGGCGTGAGCGAAATACCAAAGACATAATACGGAGCAAAGTAGATGGCAAACATCTGCAGCATGAGCGGCGTACCGCGCATGACCGAAATGTAGATGCGCGCAATCCAACGCAGCGGCGCGATTTTGCTCATGCGCATAAACGCCACGGGAATTCCCAAGGGAATCGAGCCCAACAGCGTGAGCAAAAACAACTGCAAACTGACCAAGAAACCCTGGCCAAGCATCTGCATCATGACCTGAATAGACAACCCAAGCTCTCTTTCACAGCAACAGAACAGCAGGTGTTAATTGAAATAGGCACAGTGCCCAAGATTGCGAGCGACAAGCCCGACGAAGCGTACTTTGGTACGCGAGGAGGGTTGGAGCCGCAAGGTTGGGTGCTGTGGCTATTTCAAAACCCAGTTATCGAAGGACAGGCCATAGCTCGCATACTTGTCGCACAGGTCCTTGACTGTACCGTCCTCATAGAGCGCCTTGAGCGACTCGGTCACGGCGTCGGCCGACTTGGTGTCGCCCTTTTTAAAGCCAACGGCGTAGTGCTCGCTGGACAGCGGCTTGTCAAGTTGCGTATAGGCATCGGGCTTGGCGGCAAGCTGATACTGGGCGATCGAAAGGTCGCAAGCCACCGCATCGACCGCGCCGCTCTCGAGCTGCATAAAAGCCGTGTTGTACTCACCGATGGTATCGAGCGTGGCAAACGTCGCCGCCAGATCCTTCTGGTCACCCTCTAGCACATCCTGCGCGGCAGAATCGGTCTGGGTAATCACGGTCTTGCCGGCAAGGTCGTCCCAATTCTTGATGCCCGCATCCTTCTTAACCACCAGCACCTGCTCATTGAGCATGTACGGCTCGGAGAACGTGTAGTCGTCCTCGCGGCCCTCCATGGTAAAGCCGTTCCAGATGCAGTTGATGGCACCCGAGTTGAGCAGCGTATCCTTGGCGTCCCAGTCGATGGCCTCGTACTTGACCTCCCAGCCCTGCTTATCGGCAACTGCCTTGGCCAAATCGAGATCAAAGCCGGTGTACTCGCCATCGTCGCCCACAAAGCCATACGGAGGATAGGACTTGTCAAAGCCCACCACGAGCTTCTTAGACTCCACAACGCCCTTGGCGTCCTTTGCCGCGGCAGAGCCGGCAGTGGAACCCTTGTCGGCACCACCGCCGCAGCCGACAAGACCAAGGCCAAGCACCGTGGCGAGCGAGCCGGCTAGACCAACAAACTGACGACGAGACATATCGGTATTCATGGTATTCCCCCTTGATGGCACTTTAGCTAAGTAAAGTGAGTCATGTAACGTTCAGAATCATACACTTTACCTTGATAGAGTACAAGGGAGAAGTTGCCCGGCGCGGGCGGGGAGCGGCGCGTAATTAAGTTTCCTGCTCTACAGTCCTGCGCAAGACGGAAAGCACATTAAGTGCTTTCCTTTGCGTGCGGAACTCGCGATAAACTTAATTACGCGCCGCTCCCCGCCCGCGCCGGGCAAACGTCGTTGGACTTATCACTAACGTGAAGTGGACGCTTGTATATCGTCTGCTAGCTTGGCACGGTACAATGCTTTCAGATTTCAATTTATAAATTAGTGGGGTTACTTCATGGCAGAATCTCGTGCGGAGCGTAAGGCTCGTCGTGCTTTGATCGAGGCGGCTGAGGGGTCGGAGGAGAAAAAATCTTCTAAGAAATCCAAGTCGTCTCAGGACACGAAGGGTAAGTCGGCCAAGGGCAAGGCTAAGACCAAGCGTCCCAGCTTTCGTCAGTGCGAGGATAAGGCGCCTCAAGCTCGTTCCAAGCGCTCGCATAATGAGTCGTCCCGGTCCGCTCATAAGGACGTTGATCCCAAGTCGCCCTGTTCCATCATGAAAGCTTGCGGTGGATGCACGGCGCTCAACAGGCCTTATAAGAAGCAGCTGGCGACCAAGCAGGCTGCTATGGATGAACTTTTTGCTGCTCTTTGCGAGCGTGAGGGCATAACCGTCGATCCCATTCGCGGTATGGACGTTACCCTGGGCGACCCGGGCAAATATCCTGCGCCGCGTGGTTTTCGCCATAAGGCCGCCACTCCCTTTGCCCCCGGCAAAGGGGGCGCTGTCCGCTGCGGCTTTTTTGAGCGCGGCACGCACAGAATCGTCGCTGTTCCCGAATGCCCAGTCGAGGCGCCGGGAGCCCGTCAGATTCTTAACGGCATTGCGCGTGAGGCCGAGCGCCTGCACATTCCCGCCTTTAACGAGGACAAGCATCTGGGCCTGCTTCGCTATGCCGTCGTTCGCTGCGGCTGGCGCACCGACCAGATCATGATCACCCTCGTTACCGCCCAGCGCGACCTGCCGCATGCGCAGGAATTCTTTGAGGCCATCGCCGCACTCGATCCGCGTATCGTCACCGTCGCCCAAAACATCAACGGACGTCCTGGCAACGCCATCCTGGGTGAGGAAACCCACATCGTGTATGGCGCTGAATGCATGCGCGACCAGCTACTCGGCTGCGAGTTCGATATTTCCCCCACCGCGTTCTACCAGACCAACCCGCAGCAGACCGAGCTGCTCTACCAGCTCGCTATCGACGGTATGGATCTGCACCAGGGCGATGTTCTCATGGATGCCTACTGCGGCAGCGGCACCATCGGTCTTTGCGCAGCTAAAGAAGCTCAGAACAAGGGCGTCGGCATCATGTTACTTGGCGTGGAACGCAACCCGGCGGGCATTGCCGACGCACGCCGCAACGCCGAGCTCAACGGTCTTACCCGCAGCGCCTGGTTTATGGCCGACGATGCCACCGACTACATCCTAGATGCCGCCGACAACAACGAGCGCATCGACGTCCTTTCCATCGATCCGCCGCGTGCCGGCTCTACCCCCGAGTTCCTCGCAGCCGCCTGCGCGCTTAGACCTCGCCGCATCACCTATATCAGCTGCAACCCTGTGACCCAAGAGCGTGACCTGCACCAGCTCCTCGACGGTGGCTATCGCCTGCTCAAGATCACGCCCGTCGACATGTTCCCCCATACCGACCACACCGAAACTGTAACGGTCCTCGAGCGCCGCTAATCCACCGGTACAAGAAGGGGGCGACCCGTCTGGGCCGCCCCCTTACTTGGTTTATGAACTCCGCTACATCCTCTTGCGCAGGTCACACACGCCGGCTGCCGCCATCTCGCGCAGTAGCGTCTCACGGTCGCGCGTCACGATCAAATCCAGCGGAAAGTGAATCTCGTCGAGCATCTTGCGCGCTTGGTCGAGCTTACCAATTGCCATACCAATGTGCGCATCGGTCGAGACGCCAATCCCCACGCCCAGCTCGGCGCACCGCTCGGCAATCTTGCGGCACACGTCCCAATGCTCGGCATCCGCGCCATGCTCAAGACTGTGATTGTTGATCTCGATGATCTTGTGCTTAGCCTTAGCAGCAAGCAACACCTCGTCGATATCGAACGGCACGCCCGATCGACCCGTATGCCCCAGCATAAACACCTTGGGGTGCTCCAGAGCATTGATATACATCTCGGTCGTCTGGGCCAGCGTCGCGCCTTCAGCGAACTGCGGATTATGCACGCTTGCAACCAAATAATCCAAATTACGCGTAACCCGATCGAACAGCGAATGCTGACGGCTGTACGAATCGCCGGCAATATCGAGCGTGACAGGAGTGTCCTCGCCAAACAGACTTCCGTCCAGCGAAACGATATCGGCCTCGGCGCCACGCAGCACCAACACGCCGCTCCAAATGCGCGGCCATATATCCTGGTTGATAAAGAACTGGTAACTGCGCAGGTCATTGGGGCAAGCCGTAACCATAGAGCTCAGATGGTCGGCAGATCCAAGCACCTGCAGGCCACGCTCTGCCGCCCAGTACACATTCTCCTCAATGGTCGAATATGCATGCGCAGAGAACATCGTATGGGTATGAATGTCACAGGAAAGCAGGTAGGGCATCAGGTCTCCTTATCTGGTATGGCCGTCGCGTATATTCATTGTACGCATAGCCTTCGATAGTCGTAAAACCGCTCCATCCCAAAGACACAACGTCCATGACAACGGGGTCCGGTTTAACACCAAACCCCGTTTCACGTAAAACATTGTAGGCAGAGCGCTCTGCTTTTAACGATACTCGTCCGCCAACTGTTTCCAAGCTGGTAGCGAATTGATAATCGTTTCGTAACTCACGCAATAACCCAAGCGGAACCAACCCGGCATGCCAAAGCTATCCGAAGGCACCGCGAGCAACTCGTACTTCTTTGCACGCTCGCAAAAAGCGTTTGCGTCGGGCTCGAGCGCCTTCACCCACAGATAGAAAGCGCCGTCCGGCTCAACGTAGGTGTAGCCGTACTCCGCCAATGCGTCGGTGAGCGCCGTTCGGTTGCGAGCATAGGCTTCGACATCACTCGGCTCATCGATGCAATCGATAATCACGCGCTGGAAGAGCGCCGGTGCGCACACAAAACCCAGTGTACGGGCGGCACCGGCGACGGCCGGCATAAGGCGAGCAGCCTGCGGATTGGTGTTGGGAACCAAAATCCAACCCACACGCTCACCCGGCAGCGACAGCGACTTGGAATACGAATAGCACACGACGGTGTTCTCGTAGATTGAGGGTACCCAGGGCACCTCGGCACCGTACACGATCTCGCGGTACGGCTCATCCGAGATGAGCATAATCGGATTCTCGGGATCACGCTTGGCATTGACCTCGCGCAGAACATTGGCCAGTCGCGTCAGCGTGTCGCGCGTATATACGGCACCGGTCGGGTTGTTGGGCGAGTCGATAATGACGGCCGCCGTCTTATCAGTAATCGCCTTGAGCACGTTGCCCACGCTCAGCTGGAACGTGTCTTCATCGGCGGGTGCCTCGACACACGTACAGCCGGCCTTCTCAATCCACACGCGATACTCCGGAAAGTACGGGGCGATAACAATGACCTCGTCACCGGGATTGGTAACAGCGTTGAGCGTGCAGGTGAGCGAAGCCGCCGCACCCACGGTCATAAAGACATCTTTACCCTCATAGCTCGTGCCAAAACGACGGTTGAGCGACTCGGCCACAGCGACACGACATTGCGGCAGGCCTGGTGCGGGCGTGTATCCGTGCAGTTGGTCGCTCGGCAGCTCCAAGGCCTTTTTGATGGACTCCGCCACGGCAGCGGGCGCCGGAACACTCGGGTTGCCCAGCGAAAAATCGAATACGTTCTCCGCACCGATCTGTGCCTTGCGTTCAAGTCCATAGCTAAAGATCTCGCGGATGATAGAGCTTTCCGCGCCGCGAGCAAACATGGTTTCGTTGATCATCTGTTCCCCTTTCGCATAGGCGGTATTGTACGCTTTAGTCAAGCAAAGTACCGCAGCAATGTTAATTGGGGACAGACTTAAATGCGTGAAAACGCTCATTTAAGTCTGTCCCCAATCAACATATCGCTCAAAAAAAGCCTCCGCAGGTTTCCCCGCGGAGGCTCTCACGACAAAGATTACTCGTCGGCCTCGGTATCGCCATCGGCCTTTTTTGTGTCAGCAGCCTCGACATCGTCAGCGCTATCGGATGCGACTTCGGCATCCTCCTGCATGGCCGCCTGCGCAAAAGCTGCGGCATCAGCCGCCAGCTCCTCCTCGCTCATACGAGGCGCGCGCTTTTTGGTCGGCACGCCGGCCGCCTTGGCATTGCGCTCCTCCTTGGCTGCCAGAATGTCGCCCTCGCGCTCAAGGTAGGCATCCCAGTCGTTGTCGAGCAGGGCGTTCACGGCGTCGCCTTCGACGGTCTCGCGCTCAAGCAGCACCTTCGCCATCAGATCGAGCTGATCGCGACGGGCATCCAAAATCTCAACAGCACGGCGATGGGCCTCACGCATGATGCGCTGAACCTCGATATCGATGCGGCGCGCCGTCTCCTCGGAGTAATCCTGGTGATCGGCATAATCGCGACCAAGGAACACCTGATGCTGCGCCTCGCCAAACACTTGCGTGCCCAGCTCCTCGCTCATGCCCAAACGCGTAACCATCTCGCGCGCCATCTTGGTCGCGCGCTCCAGATCGTTGCTCGCGCCCGATGTAATGTCATCGCACATGAGCTCCTCGGCAACGCGACCGCCCAAGAACACGGCAAGCTCGTCGAGCATCTCGTTCTTGGTCTTGAGGAAGTGATCCTCCTGCGGAAGCTGCAGCGTATAGCCCAGAGCCTGACCGCGGCTGACAATCGAAATCTTGTGAACCGGATCGGAGTGCTCCAGGATGTGACCCACCAGAGCATGACCGCTCTCGTGGTAGGCAATCGTGGTGCGCTCGGCTTCGGTCATCACGCGCCCCTTGCGCTGCGGTCCTGCAATCACGCGCTCCATCGATTCTTCGACCTCGTCCATCGAGATCACGGAGCGATGACGGCGAGCGGCAAGCAGTGCGGACTCGTTGAGCAGGTTTGCCAGATCGGCACCGGTAAAGCCAACGGTCATCTGGGCGAGCTTCTCAAACTTAACGTCCTCATCCATTGGCTTGTTCTCGGCATGCACGCGCAAGATCTGCTCGCGCCCCTTCACATCCGGGCGGTCGACCGTAACCTGGCGGTCAAAACGACCGGGGCGCAGCAATGCCGGATCCAGAATATCGGGGCGGTTGGTCGCGGCGATCAGGATGACCGATTCGCTTTCCTCAAAACCGTCCATTTCGACCAGCAGCTGGTTGAGCGTCTGCTCGCGCTCGTCGTGACCGCCGCCCAGACCGGCTCCGCGCTGACGTCCCACGGCATCGATCTCGTCAATGAAGATGATCGACGGAGCCTGAGACTTGGCCTCCTTAAAGAGGTCGCGCACGCGGCTGGCGCCGACGCCCACGAACATCTCGACAAAGTCAGAGCCCGAGATGCTAAAGAACGGGACACCGGCCTCTCCGGCAACGGCCTTGGCCAGTAACGTCTTACCGGTACCCGGAGGGCCCACCAGCAAAACGCCGCGCGGGATCTTGGCACCCAGCTTGCGATAACGGTCCGGATCGCTCAAGAAATCGCGAATCTCTTCGAGCTCCTCAACAGCCTCGTCCACGCCGGCAACGTCTTCGAACTTGACCTTGGGACGCGTAGCCTCGTTGGTCTTGGCGTTGGTCTTGCCAAACTGCATGTTCCTATTATTGGCGCCCATCATCTGGCGCATAAAGTAGAACATGATGGCGATCAGGGCAATCGTCGGCAGTACGCTCATCGCCAAGTCGCCCCAAAAATCGGGGTCGTTGGTGTTGACGATGTACTTAGTGTCGGGATGCTCCGCCATGAGCTCGGCAAGCGAATCGGAGCCGACATAGGTCGAGGAAAAGCTCTTGAGCTCACTCGTGTCGCCCTTGTCCTTTTTCGCCTTCCAGTAATGACCCGTCACGCTTCCGTCCTGAACCGTATAGGTCAGATCTTCGACGCGATCCTGCTTGATAGCGCTCACCATCTCGCTCGTCGCGAGCTTAACGGTATTGCTGGAGCTGGCAAAGCCGGAGCCCATATTAAAGAAGGCGTAGCCCAGAAGTGCGCAAGCCAAAAGAAAATACAGCCAGCCCGTACGTGTGGGCTTCTTGCCTCCGGGCATCCCCGGAATCTTAGGGTCCCGGGGCGTCTGGGAATTGTAGTCGTTACGGTCGTCGGGCATCTTACGAATAAACCTCCGGTTTCAAAATGCCCAGATACGGAAGGTTGCGATAGCGCTCGGCATAGTCGAGGCCGTAGCCCACCACAAAGGCATCGGGGCAATGGGTTCCAACATACTTGGGCGTAATGGCCGAGATGCGGTCCTCAACGTCCTTCCACAGGAAGGCGGCGACCTCCAGAGAAGCGGGCTTGCGGCTCTCAAGGTTCTTCATCAGATACTTGAGCGTCAGGCCCGAGTCCAGAATGTCTTCAACGATCAGCACGTCACGACCGCGGATATCGATATCAAGGTCTTTGATGATACGCACGATGCCCGAGGACTTCACACCGTCGCCATAGCTCGAAACGGCCATGAAATCGATATTGGTCGGCAGCTCGATCTTGCGCATCAGGTCGCCCATAAAGACCACGGCGCCGCGCAAGACCGCAATCAGCACCAAATCCTTACCCGCGTAGTCGCGCGTAATCTCCTCGCCCAGGCGAGAGACGATACCGTCGATATCCTCCTGCGTAAACAGAACCTTCTCGATATCCGGATGTTGAGAAGCCATGACAACCCTTTCTTGTGCTTAATCGCCCACACACCGCCGTATGGACGCGAACTACACATTCTAGCAGCGCACGGGGTATTTTTTCCAGCCCGTGCACCATCAGCGCGGGAATACCGTCAACGCCGCACAGAAAAACTGGTGCGAGGGGCTAATCCGCGTCAACCACGCGAAGCAGATAGGCCACACGCGTCGCCGCCGTGCACTTAAAGCGTTCGTCCGCGCGAACTCCGGCGACCCACACCACGACACCCCCCGGTGCCGTCCTTACCATAGGCACGCCGGTGCGCTCGGAAACGGGAATACGAGCCTCGCACAACAAGTCGGATACCTTCTTGCTTCGGCCACTCATGCCTAACGGGCACATCACGTCTCCCGGTGCGGGACCGTCCACCCACAGGCGCGCCAATCGCCCCTCGGCAGGAACCTCGCCGCGCGAGCCCGCCAAGATCCGCTCGCTATCGCTGTTGGCAAAACCCAGGGCAGCCGCGTCCACCAAAGCTGCCACTTCCCCAGCAGCCGCAAACTCACGGGCGCGGCGCACGATATCGCATCCCGGCTCAACGGATATCGCTTCTGTGACCAGCATACGTCCCCCGCCCAACGACATACGGCCGGGTATGGTAATCCAGTCCGCAACCAAGCCCTCACGAGCCGCCGGCGCCTTAAACGCCAGCATGCCAAACTCAACACGTGCGTCAATCCCCGCCGGAAGCGTAACCGAACCCGCACCCTCGGCAACACAGGAGAGGACTCGCTCCACATGGCGCATCTCTGGGCGAGCGTCCGGATCGATGCGTTTAATCGCCAGTCGCACGATGCGCCGCGCGATTACCACCTCGGCCGCAGCAAGGCGTCTGGCATCAAGCACCAGCGCGCCCGCTGCCTCTTTGCGCAGGCAGCTTCGAAACGCCTGTGCCGACAACTGGGATAGAAACGCATCCTCATCACCCAAGATCTCACAGGCGGCACCAATCGTCTTGCACACGCTCGCATTACGCTGCGCCAGCACTGGCATTACCCGGTGGCGAACGTAGTTTCGCAGATACGAGATATCTTCGTTGGTCTCGTCCTCGCGCCACGGCTGACCATGCACCTGCAGATAGCCCACAAGCTCGCCATGAGTTAGGTCGAGCAAGGGGCGTACCACAATATTCCTTCGGCGGGGAATGCTCGAGAGCCCAGCAGGGCCCGACCCCTTAATGGCGTTCATCAAAAATGTTTCCGCGCGGTCTGAAGAGGTATGGGCAGTACAGATGCGCGCCGCCGTTCTCGGCGCCCCCATCTTGGCACAAAGCTCGCGAACATACCTTCGCGCCGCGGCATAACGCACCTCGCGCGCAGCCGCCTCGATATTGCCCGACTCCCCATCAAAATAGGCGTGCTCCACACACAGCGGCAAGCCATATTGTGCGCAGAGCTCGCGCACAAAGGCCTCGTCGCCGTCGGACGCCTTGCCTCGCAGGTGATGGTTTACATGAAGCACATGTAGGCGCTCGCGAGCAATGGGGGCAACGCCGCGTCCATCTTGGATATCCAGCTTTGATGTGCACGCCATAAGAAGCAGTGCCGTCGAGTCCGCACCGCCTGATACCATGAGCACCACAGGAGCAGCCTGCTGCCTCGTCCGGGTCTCATCGACTGCCCCGGGTACGGCATGGTGTCCGTAATGCTGTGATACCGTTGGCATTCGCTTCCTCCTCTATTCGTCAGCACTCATTGTATCCTTTGGAATCTTATGTCTCGCCTGCACCTTCATATCCTCGGCAGCGGCTCTAAAGGCAACTGCGCACTCATCGAGGGCCCGCAGGGGCTCATCATGGTCGATGACGGACTGTCCCGCCGCGAAACACTCAAACGCATGGCTGAGCTCGGCCTTTCGGCAGACGACGTGTCCGCCCTTGTTGTCACCCATGAGCACAGCGACCACATTAAGGGGCTTGAGGTGTGGTGCAAACATTGGAACGGACCGGTCTTTTCCAGCAGGGGCACGCTCGCATCAAAGGAAAGCCTTGCACATCTGTCTGTTGAGGAATTCGACCCAGGTGACGCCCTCTCTATTGCTGGGGTCCACATTCAAACGTATTCGACATCGCACGACGTTGTCAATCCTGTCGGCTACCGTTTTGATGCCCAGGGTGATTCGGTTGGCTTTGCCACCGACACCGGCGAGTTGTCGAAGCATGCCATCGATACGCTCAGGGACTGTCGCGTTCTCGCGCTCGAAAGCAACCACGATGTAGCCATGCTGCGTCAAGGAGACTATCCTCGCTTTCTTCAGGAACGCATCCTGTCTGCAAAAGGGCATCTCTCCAACGATCAGGCCGCCGATGCCGCACGCGCGCTGGTAACCGATCGCACCGAGCAGCTTATCGCGATGCACATTAGCCAAGACAACAATCGCCCAAGCCTTACCGTCAAAAGCTACGCAAGCTCACTTGGGGCAACACTCGACAACGAGCTTGGTAGCACCGCCACCCGCGTTGAGGGGCCACATAAACTCACAATACGTCCCGCCGGGCAATATCGGCCCATGACCATTCAGTAGGCCGTCTCAAATATTCAGTAGGCCGTCTCAAATATTCAGTAGGCTGTCTCAAATAGAAAAGGGGGCCGGGAATCGCTTCCCAGCCCCCTTAGCTCAGGCACCGATGTTAATGGCCGATAACGTTAATCGATGAAAATCTTCGTAACATTCTTCTTCTCGACAATCTTAGGAACCGTAACAGTAAGGATGCCGTCAGCATACTTTGCAGAAAGGCCCTCGCTCGAAGCATCCTTCAGGTACACACCGCGCGTCGCGCTGTAAGAGCAAAACTCCTTCTGCAGGTAGTTCTTGTCCTTGTTCTCTTCGCTCTCCTCAACATTCACGCTAATGGAAAGACGACCCTCATTGAGCTCAACGTCGATGTCGTCCTTCGCGACGCCAGTCAAATAGGCCTTAACCTCGTAACCGTCGCCCTTGTCCTCAACATCAACGGGAAACGCCTTGGAGGCGATCGAGTTGTTTGCCAGATCGGTCATATCATCAAACAGATCGAACAACGAGCTAGCAGAGGGACGAACACCAAAAACCGAACGATAAGGAACCATGCTTGCCATGACTACCACTCCTTTAAGGGACTGCCGAGCCATCTTCTAGGTGGCAGGGACTTCTTTTGACGCTTTAATATATGCCCATCCATTTCTTATATATACATTTTGATATAAAGTTTTTTGAGTCTCTATCTATAAGCATATCTAAGTCTGTGTGACTAAGGTTTAATGAGGTCAAGGTTCTTTGAACCGTGCCTTAAATACCAAATGTGCCCTGGCTAAACAAAGCTGGGGCTTACAATGAGCGTATACACAATATTAATGACAACCTAAGGGCATCATGGACGATCAAGCCTCCGACAATTCGTATGATCAGATGCAGAACGATAAATCAACCTATCCGCAGACCATACACTACCATCGTCCCCATATTTCCCAAGAGCCTATTGACGATACAGAGCCTGAATATGTAACTCGCAATCGTTATCAAACCCTTGAAGAATCTCAATCACGTCGCAAACACATGGGCGTCGCCCCGAGCGAATCGGCGTATCTCAAAGATGCCCCCTTATCCAAAAACAGCGCATGCAACCAGGAGCAGGCCCGAACACCCGCTAAGCAACAACGAAGAGAGCCTCGCCCTAAGCAGACCCTAGCGCATTCTGCCCGCTATTTAGAGACGCCGAAGCAAGGAAAATCGATATTTATATCGTCTAGCAGGCGACGCAAACAGCACCGGCTCCAAATCGCGCTCTTGATCATTGCCATCGCGGCAATCGCGCTGGTCATTCGTTTTATTTTCTTCAAATAGAAAAGACAATTAAGCCGTAGAGGCTTTAGGTTTACAACGCCCAAACGAAAAAGGGA
>NZ_JBNPOK010000018.1:0-43525 GCF_050315135.1 Collinsella sp. SGI.033 | reverse complement strand
TATGGAGGCATATCTTGCATGCGTAGCAGGTGCTTAGAACGATTGTCCAGGTCCATAAACATACCCGAGGCAACCCTATCGCCCTCGAGGTCCTGCTGAATCGACAGGCGGCAGGCACGAGACTCACGGAGCACATACGTCGGGATACCCGCACCATACGGCATAAACTCGGGCAGGTAGCTGTCATACAGCTCCTTGGAAACACCGCGAAGCTTAAAACCGCCGCTCTCAGAAAAATAGATGGCAGCACCCGAGGCATCGAGGGTTCCTACAAGCTGGTTCAAAACGGTATCCAACAAACTAGGCAGCTCATCGGAGCCCACCGTGCTCATAATGACCGACAACGTGCCCGAGAGGCGCTTATTCGCCACTCTGAGCTCCGAAAGCGCACGCTTGAGCTGACGGTCATGCGAATACTGCTCTTCGATACTATGGAGCGCCACGAGAACACGCGGCGCACGGCGGCCAAAGATACGAGGCGGCGTAACCGAGCCGGCACAAACTAGGACGGGAATAAAGGAGCCGTCACTTAGCTTAAGCATCAACTCGCTCTCGGTACCATTGGTCTCAAAAGGAAGACGATGTTCTGTCGCGCGTTCAAATGCTGACGAGTACAAGAGATCTTTAACGTCCCCGTTGATCACATCGGAACGTTCCTCGCAGATCAAGTCGAGCAAGCGATTGTTTACATGCAAAATGGTTCCGTCGAGCTCGCAGATAATGACAGCATCGCTCGTAATATCGACCAATTGGGCAACGTCAACCCACTCATTGCGCTCAAGCGTTTCCATCGTGAACCTCACCGTCTATCGGTAACAAAAAAGCCTCCGAAGAGGCTTCTCAAATGCGATGGTGTCGGAGGCGGGACTTGAACCCGCATGACCAAAAAGCGGTCACTAGCACCTCAAGCTAGCGCGTCTGCCAATTCCGCCACTCCGACATGCTATATTGTTGATTCGCAGTTCGTTTTGTTGGACCCGCGCTTTCAACGAGGAAGATAATAACCTATGATTCGAGAACTGTGCAAGCACTTTTTTCAAAAAAGTTTACGAATTTGAAAATGCGCAGGTAAATCTATATGTCCGGGCCGGAATGGGGGCAACTTCCCAACGCGTCCTCGGGCATGCGGTACATTTTGATTCGCGCTTCGCGCTACAAAATGTACCGCCCCCTGCGGAATGCGTTGGGAAGTTGCCCCCATTCCGGCCCTACAGCCACATACTCCAAGTACGATTCTCAAACATATACTGGGGCTGATGCAAATTTGGTGGCTCGGCTTTGCCGAGCCCTTATATAGCGAGGCCGGAGCTAAAGCTCCGGCCTCGCTATCTTTCCCATTAGATTAAGTGAGCGATCAGGGAACCGCATTCCACCTGCCGAGTTGCCGCAGGGCCTGCCCTGGTGTTGCTTTTCAGAACATTCCGCAGGACGGAGGAAGCCCCGCAGCGCGTAGCGCGCAGCGGGGCTTCCGACATGTCCGAGGACGTTCTGAAAAGCAACACCAGGGCAGGCCCGGACGAAAACAACCGACTACAGGTCGATGTGCGATTCCTTGATCGGGAACGGCTCGGCGAAGTGGCAGGCGCAGCAGTGGCCCGGAGCAACTTCCCTAAACTCGGGAAGCTTCTCGGAGCAGATGCCCTGCGCGATCGGGCAGCGCGTGTGGAAACGGCAGCCAGTCGGCGGATCCAGCGGTGACGGCGGATCGCCGGCGAGGATGATGCGCTTACGGGACTTTTGGATATCCGGATCGGGAACCGGCACGGCAGACAGCAGCGACTGCGTATACGGGTGGTGAGGCTCGCTATAGAGCGTCTTCCAGTCAGAAACCTCGACCACCTTACCCAGATACATAACGGCAACGCGATCGGAGATGTGCTGAACGACGGACAGGTCGTGGGCGATAAACAGATACGCCGTACCAAACTTGTCCTGCAGTTCCTTAAGCAGGTTCAGAACCTGGGCCTGAATGGACACATCCAGAGCGGATACCGGTTCGTCACAGATAATCAGCTTGGGCTTCAGCGCAAAAGCGCGGGCAATGCCGACACGCTGACGCTGGCCACCCGAGAACTCATGAGGATAGCGATTGATGTGCTCGGGGTTCAGTCCGACAACGTCGAGAAGCTCGCGGACGCGCTCAATGCGCTCCTCCTTGGTTCCCACGCCGTGAATGGTCATGGGTTCGGAGACGATCTCGCCAATGGTCATGCGAGGATTCAGCGAGGCATAAGGATCCTGGAAGATAAACTGCATCTCGCGACGCATATCCTTGATCTCATGCTTGCTCATTTCGGCAACATCTTTACCCTGGAAGAACACCTTACCGGCGGTCGGCTTGGTCAGGCGCATGATGGTGCGACCCGTAGTGGACTTACCGCAACCAGACTCACCAACCAGACCAAAGGTCTCACCAGGATAAATCTCAAAAGAGATGTCGTTTACAGCAGAGACGACGCGCTTGGAAAAACGCTTGGCGAACATGCCGGACTCTGCGGGGAACTCCTTAGAGAGGTGCTCGACCTTCAGCAGCGGAGTGCGCTCGTTATTGTCTGCCATTTACGCCTCGCCTCCCTTCTTGGAATCCTTACGCGTGCGGGACGTCTCAGGGGCGTTCTTGAGAAACTCGGGGTCACCGGAATAATGACACGCAGAATAGTGGCCGGACTCGGTGACAAAACGCTCGGGGCGCTGCTTGCGGCACTTATCGGTCGCATAGGGGCAACGAGGCGAGAACACGCATCCCTCGGGCAGGTTCATGAGCGAAGGCGGGTTGCCGTGAATCGGCGTAAGCGGCTTCTTCTCATCGATGGCCTGCTCCGGGATGGAGCGAATCAGGCCCCAGGTATAGGGGTGACGGCTCTCGTAGAAGATTTCCTCAGCAGTACCGAACTCGACGGGACGGCCGGCGTACATAACCATGATCTTGTCGGCCATATCGGCGACAACACCCAGGTCATGGGTAATCATGATGATGGCGTTGCCGTTCTTCTCCTGCATTTCCTGCATAAGCTCAATAATCTGAGCCTGAATGGTAACGTCCAGGGCAGTCGTGGGCTCGTCGGCAATCAGAATATCGGGATCGCAGGCAAGGGCCATGGCAATCATGACACGCTGACGCATACCACCAGAAAACTGGTGCGGATACTCATTGACGCGTTTCTCGGGCTCGGGAATGCCAACGAGGTCCAAAAGCTCGGTGGCGCGCTTGAGCGCCTCCTGCTTGGAGTAGCCGCGGTGCAGACGAAGGCCCTCACCCACCTGCTTGCCGATCTTATAGACCGGGTTCAAGGAAGTCATAGGATCCTGGAAGATCATCGCGATATCGTTGCCACGAATGTGCTGCATCTCTTCCTCGGTCATCTCGAGGATAGAACGTCCGCGATAGCGAACGTCACCGCCCTCAATCTTTCCCGGAGGCATCGAGATAAGACCCATGATGGTCATGGCGGTCACGGACTTACCAGAGCCGGACTCACCGACGACACCCAGGGTCTCGCCACGATCGAGCGTGTAGGACACACCATCGACAGCGCGAACGACGCCATCCTCGGTGTGGAAATACATCTTAAGGTCATCAACCTCGAGCAGATGCTGGCCCTCGGGAACCGGCTGGTCCTTCAGGTCCACATAGTTCTTGTTCTTCTTCATCCTTATGCGTCCTTCATCTTGACGTCGAGGGCGTCGCGCAGACCGTCACCCAGCAGGGTGAAGGCGAGCACCGTCGAGAGAATTGCCAGACCGGGCATGATCATCATCCAGGGAGCAGTCAGAAGATACTGCTGGCCGTCCTGAATCATGGAGCCCCACGAAGGCGTAGGCGGAATAACGCCCATGCCGAGGAAGGACAGAGCGGACTCGGTCAGAATGGCGCCACCAATGTTCATAGTCGCGTAGACCACGATGGAGGCAACGGAGTTCGGGAAGATGTGACGCACGACGATACGAGCATCAGATGCACCCATCGCGCGCGCGGCGTCAACATAGTCGTTTTCCTTGACCGTCAAGATCGCGGATCGGAAGACGCGCGCAATCGAAGGCCAGCCAAGAATACCGATGGCGATAAAGACGTTCTGAAGACCACGGCCGATAACGGCGATCATGGCGACAACGAACAGCACGTACGGGAACGCAAGGAAGATGTCCGCACAGCGCATGATGATCGTATCCCAGATGCCGCCGTAGAAACCGGCCAGAGCGCCCATGACCAGACCAATCACCGTGGAGATCGCAGTGGCCATAATGCCGACGGACAGCGAAACGCGTGCACCGTAGATAACGCGGACGAGAATGTCACGGCCAAGGGAGTCGGTGCCAAACGGGTGCTCTGCACACGGAGCCAGCAGCGACGTCTCGGCCATGGTGGTCGAGTCGGAAGCCGTCGGCGAACCGAGCCAGGGCTTAGCCCACAGGTCGGCGGTCAGGGCAACCACAACGACGATGACAATCCAGCAGACACCGATAACGGCGAGCTTGTTCTTACGAAGACGCTTAAAAGCGTCGCCCCACAGCGTGCGGGACTTGGCGGGAGCAGATGCGGCCTTGGTGGCGGTAGCCTGCTCCTGAGACTGAGAATCAGTTTCCTGCATGAGACGTACCTCCCTTAGGCCTTATCCGACGGACCGCCAAGGCGGATGCGCGGGTCGAGGAATGCATAGCTAATGTCGACGAGCAGGTTGATCACCATGACGACGACGACGATGAGCGTAACGCCGCCCATAACGATGGGCCAGTCGCGCATGCTAATGGCGCGATAGACCTCATAGCCGATACCGGGCCAGTTAAAGACCGTCTCGGTCAGGATGGCGCCCGAAAGCATACCGCCAAAGTCGACACCAATATAGGTAACGACGGGGATGAGTGCATTCTTAAGCGCATGCTTGATGATGATCGCGCGATTGGAGAGGCCCTTGGCCTTTGCCGTACGGATGTAATCCTGGTTCATGACATCGAGCAACTGCGAGCGCATGATGCGGGCAGCATAGGCGGTCGAAACCGAAGCAAGCGTGATGGTCGGAAGCACATAGTGCATCCAATCCTGATACTGAGAGCTAGCACCGCCGGCACCCGAAATCGGCATGGAGAATGCGCCGCCGGTGGCATCCTTGAGGATGACGCCAAAGAACAGCTGCAGCAGCATACCGAGCCAGAAAGCAGGAACGGCAACGAGGATCGACGTGGTCAGCGTTACCAAAATATCCCAGAAGGAGTAACGCTTTACCGCCGAAATGATACCCGCACCGATACCCATGATTGCCTCGAGTACGATGGCGCACGCGGCAAGTTTGACCGTATACGGATACTTTTGGGCAAAGATATCCGTAACCGGCAGCTTGCGCTGATAGGAATTACCCAGATCGCCATGAAGCAGGCCGTTCATGTAATACAAGTAACGGTCCACGAGCGACGTTTGAACGGGGTCGCCGTTCTCGTCAAGGATCGCGTTGCCGTCCTCGTCCGACTGGACCAGGTGATAGCGCACGCGAAGCTGAAGCTCCACCTCGGGGGACAGAGCCTTGTCTCCACCGATCAGCTTGATCGGGTCTCCCGGCACGATATTCTGGAGGGCGAACAGAATCAGCGTAACGCCCAAAAATACCGGGATGAACTGAAGCACACGTTTAACGATGTACTTACCCATACCACTCCCCTATCTAGGGATTAACCTAAATGGGATGCCGATCGCCAGACCGGCATCCCAAAATTACCATCAGCCAGTTTACCCCAGGTTAGGGGGAACTGTATGTTTCCCATGAGGTCTACGTAAAAACTTGACCCTCACCAAAGCTGCAAATCTTATGCGAGCTCAGCGGTACCCAGATCAGCATGCTTCTGCGGATCAACATAGAGGTGCTTGATGCGGTCGGAACCAGCGAGGGTGTGCGTGTAGAACATCAGCGGGATGACCGGGCAGTCAGCAGCGACGATTGTGTCGGCCTCCTGCATCTTAGCGACGCGCTCTTCGTCGTCAATCGCGGTACGGGCCTCGTCGACCTTGGCGTCGAACTCGGGGTTGTTGTAACCAGAACGGTTGTCGCCACCGAGGGAGTCGGAGTGGAACAGCGGATACAGGAAGTTGTCCATGATCGGGTAGTCGGCAATCCAGCCCAGACGACCGAACTGATAGTTGAGGTTCTGATACTGTTCGAGCAGGGCAGACCACTCGGGGGTATCGGAGACGGCGGTAATGCCAACCTTGGCGAGGTCGCCGATGATGGACTCCATGATCTCCTTGTGGCCACCGTCCTGGTTGTAGGACAGAGTCACGTTAATGCCACGGTCACCGTTGGCGTCGGCAGGAGCAACCTTGTCGAGGTACTCGTTAGCCTTGTCGACGTCATAGGCGCAGAACTCCCATGCGCCCTCCTTGTAGCCATCGATACCCGGAGGAACAATGCCGTCAGCGGGGGTGCGGGTACCCTTGAAGATGGTCTTGCAGATGGCCTCGCGGTTGATGGCCAGGGAGATGCCCCTGCGCAGATCGGCGTTGTTGAACGGCTCGGCCGTGGTGTTGCAAGTCAGATAGTAGGTGGAAGGCTCGGCACCGAGCAGCATGCGCTCGCCGTCGCTCATGGTGTAGCCATCCTTGGACTCGCCACGGTCCTTCTTGGCGGCATCGATCTGAGCAACGGGAACGTCGCAGACGTCGAGGTTACCGGCCTGGAACTCCTTGTAAGCAGTCTCCATGTCCTTGATGACCTGGAAGTGGATGCCATCGATCTTGGCCTTGTCGCCATAGTAATCGTCGAACTTCTTGAGGTTGATCTCCTGACCATCCTCCCACTTGCCGTCCATCATGAACGGGCCGTTACCAATCGGGGCAAGGTAGAAGCTCTTGGCATCGGACTCGGCGCACTCGGGAACCGGGGCCAGAGCCGGGTGGGTGGCGACGAAGGGGAAGTCGGCGTAAGCGGAAGACAGCTTGACGACGAGGGTCTCATCGTCAGGGCAGGTAACACCGGTGAGCTCGGTAGTGTTACCGGCAAGCAGATCGTCATAGCCCTCGACCATGGAAAGGTGATAGGAGACCTCGGAAGGACCATACTCTTGAGCGACAGCGGACTTGGTGCTGACCAGACGCTCCCAACCGAGCTTAAAGGACTTGGAGGTAACGTCATCACCGTTGTGGAACTTGGCCTTCTTGATCTTGAAGGTAAACTCGGTGGCGTCGTCGTTGGCCTCGAAGGACTCGCAAGCCAGCGGAACGATCTCGCCCTTCTCGGCGTCATAAGAGGTCAGAGCGTCAAAGAGCTGGTACTCGACCTGAGTGCCCTGGTCCTCCTGGACATTGTAGGGGTCGATGCAGACCGGGTTATTGATGTAGAAGTTCAGCGTCGAACCGGACTCAGAACCGGAAGCGTCGCCGCCCTTCTTGCCGCATGCGGCAAGAAAAGCCATGGAGCTCGCAGCAAGGGTACCGCCGACAAAGGCGCGACGACCCATAACGGGCTGGTGGAACATAGAATCAGCCATGCCATCCTCCTTATGAGATAGGACAAAGAAATGTTCAGTCGGACATATGTCGAGACAATCCGATCCGAACTATCGAAACGCCGCCCGTTGCTATGGCTGGTTATGCACAACAGGCCAACGTTTTCAATACAGTAGCGCATTTTATGCACGGTTTGGGGCTAATTCCGGTTAACGGTCGAGAATTTCTTTAGTTGGGCGCAGTATGTGGTGATATTCTGACTCTGTTACAAATATGTAAACAAAAAGGGTCCCGCACTTGCGGAACCCTTTTCAATTATTTTATGCGGCTCGTGCTTAGTAGCCCACGATGCCCTGCGGGAAGAAGAACATGCACAGCACGACGCACACGGCAAACACGACAGCCATGATGACGGTCAGGCGGTCAAGGTTCTGCTCCATAACGCCCGTGGCAGAGCTGGAGTTATACAGCGAGCTGGCGATCATATCCGAAACGCCGGTGCCCTTACCGGAATGCATCAGGACGAGAATCGTCAGCGCCACGGCAGAGACAGCCCAAACTACAAACAGCAGAATCTGAAACGGACCCATAGAGAAGCTCCTTAATAGAACAATTCAAACTCCAGTACTGTACCACAACCCCCGACACTCCCCACCTGCCATTTGGGGACGAGGTAGAAATGGCAGAAATACCAAAAAAGGGGGTTGCCCGAATATGGTCAACCCCCTTGCAAAGAAACGCTTGGCGTTTTCTCTTAGGCCTCGGTCGCGAGTACACGGCCCGTCATCTCGGCGGAAGGCTCCAGACCAGCCATAGTGAGCATAGTCGGAGCGATATCGGAAAGTCGACCGTCCTCGATACCGGTGAGCTGTGCCTTCTCATCAACGATGATGAACGGCACGCGGTTGGTGGTGTGAGCCGTAAACGGATGCTTGGAACCGTCGGAAGCAACGTCAAACATGTGATCGGCGTTGCCGTGGTCGGCGGTAATCAGCGCAAAGCCGCCCTTAGCGAGAATCGCCGGGACAACCTTGGACAGGGCATCGTCAACAGCCTCGACGGCCTTAACGGCCGCGTCGAAGACACCGGTGTGACCAACCATGTCGCAGTTCGCGAAGTTCACGATGTAGAAATCAGCGCGGTCCTCGTTGATGGCAGCGACGAGCTTCTCGGTAACCTCGGGAGCGCTCATCTCGGGCTGCAAATCATAGGTAGCAACCTTGGGGGAAGCGACGAGCACGCGCTCCTCGCCCTCCTTGGGCTCCTCGATGCCGCCGTTAAGGAAGAACGTCACGTGGGCGTACTTCTCGGTCTCGGCGGTGTGCAGCTGCTTCAGGCCATTGGCTGCGATTACGTCGGCCAGAACGTTCTCGGGGAACGTCTTGGGGAAGGCGACCTCGACGTCAAACGTCGGATCGTATTCGGTCATCGTCACAAAGTGCGAGAGCTTGATCTGCTCGCGCTCAAAGCCGTCGAACTCCTTGTCCGTGAACACGCGGGTCATCTGACGAGCGCGGTCGGGACGGAAGTTGAAGAAGATGGCCGCGTCGCCCTCGTGGATACCCTCGTTGTGGGCAGCGAACGGCTCAACGAACTCATCGCCGCGCGGATCCTTCTCGTAGTAGGCCTTGATACCGGCAACGGGGTCGGTATCGGCATCGGACGCATTGACCATGACGTCGTAGGCGCGCTCGATGCGCTCCCAACGGTTGTCGCGGTCCATGGCCCAATAACGGCCCGAGACGGTAGCAACGCGAGCGTCGCAACCAGTCTCCTCGGAGATCTTGGCCAGGAAGGCGCAGAACTCGCTCATGTAGCCGGCACCGGACTGCGGATCGACGTCGCGGCCATCCATAAAGGCGTGAACGCGAACGGTCTTAATGCCATACTGGGCAGCCATCTTGACCAGGGCCTCGACATGGTTCATGTGAGAATGAACACCGCCGGGGCTCATAAGGCCCATGAGGTGCAGGGTCTTGCCCTCGGCCTTGACGTCATCCATAGCCTTGACGAAAACCTCGTTCTTGGCGATGGAGCCGTCCTTGATGGCGTTGTTGATGCGCGAAAGCTCCTGAAACACGATGCGGCCGGCACCGATGTTGAGGTGACCCACCTCGGAGTTGCCCATCTGGCCGTCGGGAAGGCCCACGTCCTCGCCCGAAGCACCGAGCGTGGTGTGAGGATACTTCTCGTACAGGCTATCGAGGAAGGGCGTCTTGGCGGCAGCGACGGCGTTCTCGCCGTCGGCCGGAGCCAAGCCGCAGCCATCCATGATGATTAGGAGTGCAGGAAGATGACGCTGTGCCATATGCCCTACTCGCCTGCCTTGACGACCATAGAGGCGAAGTCGGCAGCCTTGAGCGAAGCGCCGCCCACGAGGGCGCCGTCAACGTCGGGCTTGGCAACAAGCTCAGCGATGTTGGCGGGCTTGGCGGAGCCACCATAAAGAACGCGGATGCCGTTGGCGAGCTCCTCGCCGAACATCTCCTTGAGGGTCTCACGGATAGCGCCGCAGACCTCCTGAGCGTCCTCGGCGGTAGCGGTCTTGCCGGTGCCGATGGCCCAGATGGGCTCGTAGGCGACGACGACCTGCTTGGGGCAGGTGATCTCAAGACCCTCGAGACCAGCCTTGACCTGGTTCACGACATGCTCGACATAGGTGCCGGCCTCGCGAACCTCAAGGGACTCACCGCAGCAGAAGACGGGAACAAGACCGGCGGCAACGAGAGCCTTAGCCTTCTTGTTCTGGTCCTCATCGGTCTCGTGGAAGTAGTCACGACGCTCGGAGTGGCCGATGATGCAGTAGGTGCAGCCAGCGGACTTGAGCATGTCGCAAGAGGACTCACCGGTGAAGGCACCCTTGGCCTCCCAGTACACGTTCTGTGCACCGAGGGCGATGGGGGCAGCCTGAATGCGGTCATGAACCGTAGTAATGTCGATGGTCGGAGGGCAGACGAGCACCTCGACGCCAGCCGGAACCTCGGGCAGAGCCTGGGCCAGCTCGTCGGCGAGCTTGGCAGCCTCGGCGACGTCGTTGTTCATCTTCCAGTTACCAGCGATAAGAAGGGTGCGATTAGGCATCGAGAAGCGCCTCCACTCCGGGCAGGGCCTTACCCTCGACGAGCTCCATGGAAGCGCCACCGCCGGTGGAGATCCAGCTCATCTTGTCGGCCAGGTTAAACTTGTTGACGGCTGCGACGGAATCGCCACCACCGATGATCGAGGTGCAATCAGCCTCGGCGACAGCCTCGGCGATAGCCTGGGTGCCGTGAGCGAAGTTGTCGAACTCAAAGACGCCCATGGGGCCATTCCAGAATACGGTCTTGGCGCCCTTGACGGCCTCGGCGTAGAGCTCCTCGGTCTTGGGGCCGATGTCCATGCCCTCACGGTCGTCGGGGATAGCGTCGGAAGCGACAACCTCGGGGACAGCGTCCTCGCCAAAGTGGTCGGCAACACGGTTGTCGATGGGGAGCAGGATCTTGACGCCCTTCTCCTCGGCCTTCTTGAGCATCTCGCCAGCGCGCTCGACCCAGTCCTCTTCCTTGAGGGACTGACCGACGGTCATGCCCTGAGCCAGGAAGAAGGTATAGGCCATGCCGCCACCGATAATCAGGGTGTCGGCGGAGTCGATAAGGTGATCGAGAACGCCGATCTTGGAGGAAACCTTGGAACCGCCGACGATGGCGACGAAGGGACGCTCGGGCTCGGCGAAGATACCGGTCAGCGTGTCGACCTCCTTCTCCAGAAGGAAGCCAGCGACTGCGGGCAGGTAAGCGGCGGGACCCACGACGGAACCCTGGGCGCGGTGAGCGGTACCGAAGGCGTCGAGGACGAAGACGTCGCCATAGGAAGCGAGGGTCTTGGCGATCTCGGGATCGTTCTTCTTCTCACGCTTGTCAAAACGGACGTTCTCGAGAACGAGGACCTTGCCCGGCTCGACGGCGGCGACGGCCTCGGCGGCCTTCTCGCCATAAGTGTCGGCGACAAAAGCAACATCGAGACCAGAGAGCTCGGCGAGCTTCTTGGCGACGGGCTCGAGGGAAAGCTCGGGCTGGAAGCCGGTGCCCTCGGGACGGCCGAGGTGGCTCATGAGGATAACGCGAGCATTGTGCTCAACGAGATAGTTGATGGTGGGCAGGGCAGCCTTGATACGGGTGGTGTCGCCAACGACGCCATCCTTGATAGGCACGTTGAAGTCAACGCGGACGAGAACGCGCTTGCCGTCGACATCGATGTCGCGGACGGTCTTCTTGGTAAAGGCCATGTTTGCTTCTACCTTTCGTACGTGTCTGCCTCCCATTACGGCAGACGATTTCTTATAAAAAGGGCGCGACCTTAGGGTGTAAGCCCTATAAGGCCGCGCCCTTTTTTAGACGCTCAACGAGCTATTCGCTAAAAGCCAAATTAAGCAACGAACTTCTCGAAGTACTTGATGGTGCGGACCATCTGAGAGGTGTAGGAGTTCTCGTTGTCGTACCAAGAGGTAACCTGAACGAGGGTCTGGCCGTTGCCGAGGTCAGAGCACATGGTCTGAGTGGCGTCGAAGATGGAGCCATGGGTCTCGCCGATGATATCGGTGGAGACGATGTCGTCCTCGTTGTAAGCGAAGGTCTCGGAGATGGTGGCAGCGTAGGCCTTCATAGCGGCGTTGACCTCGTCGGCGGTAACCTTCTTGTCAACGACAGCGTAGAGGTTGGTGAGGGAGCCGGTCGGCGTCGGGACGCGCTGGGCGGCACCGATGAGCTTACCGTTGAGCTCGGGGAGAACCAGGCCGATAGCCTTGGCAGCACCGGTGGTGTTGGGGACGATGTTGACGGCGCAGGCGCGGCTACGACGCTTGTTGCCCTTGCGCTGCGGGCCGTCGAGCGGCATCTGGTCGCCAGTCCAGGCGTGAATGGTGGTCATGATGCCGGACACGATGGGAGCGAAGTCGTTCAGACCCTTGGCCATCGGGGCGAGGCAGTTGGTGGTGCAGGAAGCAGCGGAGATGATGTTGTCCTCAGCGGTCAGCGTCTCATGGTTGACGTTGTACACGATGGTGGGCAGATCGCTGCCGGCCGGAGCGGAGATGACGACCTTCTTGGCACCAGCGTTGATGTGGGCCTGAGCCTTAGCCTTGCTGGTGTAGAAGCCAGTGCACTCGAGAACGACGTCGACGTCGAGGTCGCCCCAAGGCAGGTTGTTGGCGTCGGCCTCCTTGTAGATCTTGATCTCCTTGCCGTCAACGGTGATGGAATCCTCGCCAGCGACGACCTCGTGATCGCGAGCATAGTTGCCCTGCGTGGAGTCGTACTTCAGCAGGTAAGCGAGCATATCGGGAGAGGTGAGGTCGTTGATAGCGACGATCTCGGAGCCCTCATGACCGAACATCTGACGGAAGGCCAGACGACCGATGCGACCGAAGCCGTTAATAGCAACCTTTACTGCCATTGTGTCTCCTTTCGTAAGGCCCCCGCAAGCTACAGCGCCCGCCGTTGAGGCCCACAAACTAACCACTCGCCTAATATACCTTTTTTTTGACTTGAATTTCACGAGAATGCTCGAAATTGAAAATCAAATTTGCTTTAAAACGTTTTAAATCATAAAACAGCAGTTCAAGTACTATATAAACTGCCGCTTTAAACTACCTGTTCGCTTCAATGAGCTTTTCAAGACGCAATACACGGTGATATAGGGCCGACTTTGACAAAGGAGGGTCGGCCATCTCCCCCAAATCTCGCAGTGAGAGATCGGGATAGCGCTCACGTAAGTCACAAAAGGCCGCCAAGGCATCCGGGAGCACATCGCGCATGCCGCGTCGCTCAAGCTCCTCGATAAGCGCGAGCTGATGTTGGGCAGCGCCGGCGCTTCTCGTCTGGTTGGCCAGCTCAGCATTCACGCGACGATTTACGTCGTTTTTCACCAACTTGACCGCACGGGCTTCCTCGATTTCGGCAACGCTGCGCTTGGCACCAATCAATTTGAGCAAATGCTCAATCTCCTCGGCGCTCTTGATGTACACGGCATATGATCCTCGCCGGGCGTTGACGCGTGCATGAACCCCGACCTGCTCCAACAGGTCGCAAAGCCCCTTGGCGTATTGTTCGCCCTGCACCGCAATCTCCAGGTGAAAATCGCCACGCGGGTCTGCCACAAAACCGCCGGCAATCAAAGCGCCGCGAATGTAGGCGAGCCTGCAGCAGGGCCGGGCGACGATATGGCGCGGCACACCGGCGACGAGCCCTCCCCTGCGGTCGAGAATGCCCAGCAGAACCAAAGCCTTATCGAGGTCGGGCTGGTCGGGCAAGGTGATGAGATAGTTTCGCACCTTATGCAAGACCGACTTGCGGACGGTAAACTCCGTTTTGAGCTTGAGGATGCGGTGCGTCAGCGTAATCATCGTGCGTGCAACGGCACCCGTCTCGGTCGCAACCGTCAAACGGTACCGACCAGAGCCCGCCAGCGAAAGCGTGCCACTCACACGTGTAAGAGCGGCAAGTGTCGACAGATCGCAATATTCACATTCGGGTTCGCAGCGCGCAAGCTCGTCACGCACCTCGGCGGTAAACGACATTCAAACCTATGCTTTCGTGTTGGCACGCGACAAGTCGCGGTGAGAAATGCTCACGTGATACTGAGCACCTTCCAGGTATCGGGCCGTAGCCTCTGCAATGGCAACGCTGCGGTGCTGGCCGCCCGTACAGCCGATGGCAATGGAAAGCTGCGGCTTGCCCTCCGCGATATAACCCGGCATGACCGTATCGAGCAACTGCGTCCAAACCTTCCAGAACTCCTGCGTCTTGGGATGGTCCAGGACAAAGTCGGAGACCTTCTTATCGAGGCCGGTCAACGTGCGCATCTCGGGGTCGTAGAATGGATTAGGCAGGAAGCGAACATCGATCATGATGTCTGCCTCGACGGGCATACCATGCTTAAAGCCAAATGAGAAGACGTGGACGTCCATGAGCTGCTGGTCGGACAGCTCTGAAAAAGCCGCACGCAGCTTATTGCGTAAAGCAGAGGTACGAAGGCGGCTCGTATCGATGATCATATCGGCTCGGTCGCGCACGCCCTGGAGTTGTAAACGCTCGCGCTGGATGGCGTCGGCCGTGGTCTCCCCCGGCTTCGCAATGGGATGACGGCGGCGGTTTTCGCTGTAGCGGCGAATCAGCACCTCATCAGATGCATCGAGAAACACAATGTCACAGCTCATCTCGCGCTCTTCCAAGGCGGCAACGGCGTCAAGCAGCTCATCAAACAGGCCTTGGCTGCGAAGGTCACAGGTAACAGCAAGGTGTCTACCCACACCCGTATTGATGCCAACGAGCTCTGCGAGCTGCGCAATCAGGCGCGGAGGCAGGTTGTCGATACAAAAATAGCCCATGTCCTCAAACACATGCATGGCTTGCGTTCGGCCCGATCCGGACATTCCGGTGATGATGACGATATCGGGAATGCGCTCCGTGCGCTCCGCCGCATCCATGGCATCTCCCTTTTGCATGTGCTGCCTCCTAAAATAAGCGCAGGACCCGGCCAGCGGATCCCGCGCGATCAATTGCCTTAGTTGAGTATACCGCCCCAAGCGGATACGAGGCCCGTCTTACGCCTCAAGCGCAGCCTTGAACCAACTCGTAATACTTGTGGGGTGCGTAATGGCAGTGCCAACGACAACGGCCCAGGCGCCGGCGTCAATCGCGGCGCGAGCCTCCTCGGGCGTATGCACACGACCCTCGCAAATAATGGGAAGACCGGGGAACTCCTCGGTTGCCTGGCGCAAAAGCGGCAGGTCGGGGCCGTCTGCCATGGTGCAATCGATGGCGGCGACGCCATGCGAAAGCGTAGTGGAAACCAAATCGAAGCCCATGTCGACCGCGCGGCGGATATCCTCGATCGTGGCGCAGTCCGCCATCAGAAGCACGCCCTCCTCGTGCAGCGGACGAAAAGTGTCCTCGAGCGATTTGCCATCGGGGCGCGGACGATCGGTGGCGTCAATCGCCACGATGTCAGCACCGGCAGCAACGCAGGCGCGGGCGTGACGCAGCGTCGGCGTGATGTAAACGCCCTCGTGTCCATCCTTCCACAGGCCGATAACAGGAACCTCACAACGACCCTTAATGGCAGCAATGTCGGCAAGGCCCTGGCAACGAATGGCGGCGGCGCCTCCGAGTTCGCAAGCGCGAGACATTTGAGCCATGGTCTCGGGCGTACGAAGCGGCTCGCCCATATACGCCTGAACGCTCACGATGAGCTTACCCTTCAGGGATTGAATTAAAGGATCGACGGTCATAAGGCTATAACCTTTCTCAGAACAGCCTCCCGAGGCGTGTCGTCTCGGGAGGCTCCTACAGCAGATACGTTTACTTTAACGAGGCAAGAAGATGCTCGGCGGCACCGATAAGCGGTGCGTCGCCCTCCAGAGAACCGATGAGGATCGGCGTGTCCTGAAGCGGATCGAGCGCCTGGCTGGCATAGCCCTCGTGTACCGAATCCTTCCACGTCTGCGAACGCCAATCGGGTCCCTGGTGAATTACGCCACCCGAAAGTACGATGACCTCTGGATCCAGAATGTTGGCGAGCGAGCCCAAGCTAGCGCCCAATGCAAAGCCGGCATCGTGGATGACCTCGGTCGCCTTTGCGTCACCCGCGCGGCACAGGTCGTTCACGTCGCGGCCAACCGAGGGACGGCTGGGGTCAACGCGACCGAAGCGCTCGTCGTACATGCGCCCAATCGACGTACCCGAAGCCACCGACTCCAGATGGCCGGAACGCCCGCAGGCGCAGGGAATGCCGGCGGCAGCCGAGCACTCGATGTGGCCCATATGGCCGGCAGCACCATGGAAGCCCTGCATCACGCGGCCGTTCTCGACATATGCGCCTCCGATACCCGTACCGATGCCCAGACACAAGACGGAGAACTTGCCCTTGCCGACGCCCCAATGGGCCTCACCCAGAGCATGAGCCTGCACGTCGCCTACAACGGCAACGGGAAGACCGAGGTCCTCGCGCAGACGCGGCCCCAACTGAACGCCGGACCAGCCGGGCATGATCTCGTTGGCATACGCGATGGCGCCCGTCTTGGGATCGACGACGCCAGCGGCACCGATACCGACGCCAAGGACCTCGACATCGGGATTCGCTTCGAGAGCGGCCTTGATGGACGCCTCGATACGCTGGAAGACGGCCTCACCGCCCTCTTGGGCCTCGGTGGGAACCTCAGCCTCAAATACGGGATGGGGCACGCCGCCATCAGCCGGATATTCCATAATGGCGGTCGCAATCTTGGTGCCACCGATATCAACGGAGCAGATGTACTTGTTCTCCATGTCGCTCTCCTTAGGAGATAAAAACAACTACAGGAAATAAAGGCGGTGTTATCGCCGCAGCTTGCTAAAGGCTTCCCGAGTGCCCGGGGTTGGGGTGAAAGCGGTCGGGCATTGACCTAATGAGTCACGCTCGATCGCTTGAGCCCCAAGATCGGGTGCCCGGGAAAGCTTTACAGGAGACCGTTGTCCTGGAGGACCTTCCTAATCGCCTCGACGTTCTCGCCGGTCATGGCCTTCACCGGGCGCGGCATGGTCGGGCTGTCGAAAATGCCCATGAGGTTCATAGCGGTCTTGAAGGCGCCAACGCCACCGGCATAGCCCTGGACGCCCGAGGTGACGTCCCAGATGTGCGAAATCTCATTGAGGCGATCCTGCTCGGCTTTGACGGTAGCCCAGTCACCAGCCTGGGCGGCCTTCCACTGACGCACGTAGCCCTCGGGCTCAACGTTGGCGAGACCCGGGACAGAGCCGTCGGCGCCACCAAGGTAGGCACCGTCGACGACGACCTCATGGCCGGTGAGGATGCTCATCGGATGGCCGTTCTTCTCGTTCTCCTGAACGAGGTAGCGGAACGAGACGTCGTCACCCGAGGAATCCTTGACGCCAGCAAGGACGCCCTCGGCGCCGAGCTTTGCAAGGAGCTTCCAGGGGAGCTTGGTGTGAACGCACACGGGAATGTCATAGGCAAAGATGGGCAGGTCGAGCTCCTCGTGCAGGATGCGGAAATGCTCCTCGACCTCGGTCATGCCCTGCAGGGCATAGAAGGGGCAGGTGGCAACGAGCGCATCGGCGCCCAGCTCCTGAGCAACCTTACCGTGCTCAATCATGCGCTCGGTCTCGGTATCGATGATGCCGACCAGAACAGGAACGCGGTGGTCGACGATTCGAACGGCCTCGGCGATGATCTGTCGACGACGCTCGTCGGTGGAGAAAACGACCTCACCCGAAGAGCCCAGGAAGAACAGGCCATCGACGCCGGCGTCGATCATGCGGTTGATGCTGCGCTCAAAGGAGGCAACGTCGAGCTGGTGATCTTCGGTATCGGGAACAACGACGGGAGGAATAACGCCGGTGAATTTCTGAGTTGCCACAAGAATCTCCTTAGTTGTCTGGCGGGTGGCCCTATGCCGCCCACTCTTGTTGGCAGTGTCCAGGCCGTCTAGGCCAAAGAACACAGGTAGAACGCTTGGTTAAAGAAGTCGACGACTTCGTTTTCGAACGCATTGATGCGTTCGTGAGCATATTTGGCATAGATAATATGCCTCCGGTCACACTCAAGACCGTTGAATACGGCAAACTGGCCCTTGGGATCGCTCACGGCATCCATGAGCGATGTACCCATAAGTACCGATCCGCGCACCCGAGACGACAGCGCTTCGAGGCCGCCGGGAAGCGGATTGGCAACCGCCGTGCAGGCAAGGCCCCGCTCGTCTAGAGCAGAAACCGCCAGCGCGACTCCACCGCCAAGGCCCTCGCCCCATGCAAAGATGCGGTCGGGGTCCATGCCGTCAAGATTGCGCGCGACCTTTGCCATTGCACAGCCCCAGCGGACGCGTTCAACAAAAACGGGCGAGGTAACCCCCTGCTTCAGCTCGCTGAGCCCAATCACATCGTCGTCCAGCGCAAGCACGGCATATCCCATGGCGGCAAACCTCGTCATGTGATGCCATCCACGTACGGGTCGGTCGATGTCATGAAACATCAGGCATAGCGGCACAAGCTCGGATGCCCGGGCACAACCTGAGGGCTCAATCAAACGGCCGTGTACGACTTCCCCGGCAAGTTCAAAGGAAACCTCGGAGTAGCGCGCGCACGGATTGGCGAAATCAATCGCCGTGACAGTCAGTCCGCAAACCTCAAGGTCCGAAGCGGCTGCCTCCAACTCGGAAACATCCGCCAAGGCATCGCCGCGCCAATCACGGAAATCGGAGAGCCTTGACGAAACCGTCCCAGAGATCCCCGCAAGCTCGGGGTCAATCAGCTCATTGACATTGCTCTCGCACTTAGACATGAGCCTCCCCTTCCTTGCAGAAAAACGGAATGATCAGATCGTCAAAATCCTGAATCTCCTCGTGGCCAAAGCCCTCAAAGAACTCATGGCGCTTCTCACAGGTCAGGTTATTGTAGACCGCAAACTGCGTCGCCGGTGGACAGACGATATCAGCCGTTCCCGTGCCAAACAGCACGGGGCATTTGACCATGGGGGCAAAGTTCTTGGAATCGAAATACGCCAGCTTGGCATAGGCCTCGTCAATACGAGTCGAGTCCTCGTCAAACCAGCGAGACCAATAGCGCAGGCCCTCGTAGGCAATGTCGTCGGCATCCAAATCCCAGACCAGGCGGAAATCCGACAGGAAAGGATAGAGGATGGCGGCACGATTGATAAGCTCGCTGTTAAGCGCGCAGGTCGCAATGCCCAAGCCACCGCCCTGCGACGCACCGTTCACAAAAACACGGGCAAGATCGATGCCCTCGAGCTCGCGAACAATGCGGCACAGAATGCGGATATCCTGATGCAAGCGTACGTAGTAGAGATTGGCCGGGTCGCCGTCGATACCGGCAACGATATGCCCGGCAACCGTTGTGCCTTCAAATCCACCAATATCCTCGGAGGGGCCACCCTGACCGGGGCAGTCGAGGGCGACAAGTGCCATGCCCATACCCGCAAACGACGCCTGCTCGAACCAGCTGCGGCTTGCGCCCGGATAGCCGTGGAACTGTAGCACCAGCGGCACGGACTCGTCCGAAACCGGCTTGAGATACTTGGCATGCAGGCGGGCGCCACACATGCCGGTATACCAGAGGTCAAAAAACTGGCAGGTCGCAGCATCGGCAATCGATGCCGCCTCGACCGAATAGTCGATCTCGACGGCGTCAGCCTCGGCCATGCGGTCGTTCCAAAAGAGATCGAAATCTGATGGACGAGGCATGGCGCCCCGATAACCACCAAATTGCTGTTGTAGCTCCTGAGCGCTTGGCATGGCTCGTGAACCCAACCTTTCGAAATCGCAACGAGGGTGCGCCCGGCAAGGGAGCCGGGCGCACAGGAGGGAAAGCGAACCTACTCGCCAAGCTTGGGGTGCAGCAGCGACGGCGCAGCACCGAGCAGCATCTTGGTGTAGGGGTCCTGCGGGTTCTGGAAGACCTGCTTGGCCTCGCCCTGCTCGACGATCTTGCCGCCGTTCATGACGATGATGTCGTCAGAGATGTAGCGGACCGTCTGGATGTCATGGCTAATGAACACCATGGCCAGGCCGAGCTCCTTCTTAAGATCGGTCAACAGGTTGAGGATCTGCGCGCGGACCGAAACGTCCAGAGCCGAGGTGGGCTCGTCGGCGATGATGGCGTCAGGGTTCAACGACAGGGCACGGGCAATTGCCACGCGCTGGCGCTGACCGCCCGAAAGCTGGCCGGGAAGAACCTCGGCGGCAGAGCTGGGCAGACCGGTGAGTTCCAGGAGTTCCTTAACGCGCTTCTCCTGCTCGGCCTCGGTACCCAGGTTGTGGACGCGCATGGGGTCGAGCAGCTGCTCACGAACGACCATGCGAGGGTTGAGTGCCGTCGCGGGGTTCTGGAACACGACCGAGATGACGCGGCCCATGTGACGACGATCCTCGGCAGTACGCTTGGTGACGTCCTTGCCCTTAAAGTAGACCTTGCCACTCGTGGGGGCCTGCAGGCCGCACATGACATTAGCAGTGGTGGACTTGCCGCAACCGGACTCGCCGACGATGCCGATCGTCTGACCGGGCATGAGCTTAATGGTCACGCCTTGGACGGCATGAACCAGATTGGGGTGCAGGATCGAACCGGTACGGGTCCTAAAGGTGACGTGGACATCGTCAAGGAAGATAATCGGCTCGACGCCGTTGACCGCAGTCTCGCTCATCTACATCACCTCCGCATGAGGGGTCAAACCATTTGCCTTGAGCACCTCATCGGGGAGCTCGGAATAGAAGTGCTCGGTGCCGGGCACGCGTTTGAAGACCGGACGGGTGTCCAGGCCGATGTGCGGATGGCTTGAGCGGGGCGCGAAGCGATCGCCCTTGGGGAAATCGCGCGGGCTGGGGACGGCGCCGGGCACCTGGTGCAGGCGGCCCGAACCGCTCTCGATGGACAGAACGGAACCCAGAAGACCGCGGGTGTACTCGTGAATCGGGTTGGTGAGCAGCTCCTTGGTGGGCGCCTGCTCGATAACCTGACCGGCGTACATAACCGTGATGTTATGGGCGACCTCGGCGACCAACGCCAGGTCATGCGAAACGAAGATCATGGCAAAGCCGAGCTTGGCCTGAAGATCGTTGAGCAGCTTAATGACCTGCTTTTGGACGGTAACGTCCAGAGCGGTCGTGGGCTCGTCGCAGATGACCAGCTTGGGGTCGCGGGTAAGGGCCATAGCGATCAGAACGCGCTGACGCTGTCCGCCGGAAAGCTCGTGCGGATAGCTCTCGAGCGTACGCTTGGGATCGAGGCCGACGAGCTCCAGGAGCTCCTCGGCGCTGCGGGTGCCGCCGCGCTTGGTGAGCTGCTTCATCTGGGCGGAGATGAGCATAGAGGGGTTGAGCGAAGACAGGGCGTCCTGATAGACCATGGCGATATCGGTACCGCGCAGGCCGAACCACTCCTTCTTGCTCATCTTGAGCAGGTCACGACCCTCCCAGAGGACCTCGCCGGAAAGATGCTCGTCCTCATCGGTCAGGCCCATGATGGCCAGCGTGGTGATGGACTTACCGCAGCCGGACTCGCCTACCAGGCCCATGGTCTGGCCGGGACGGACGTCAAAGTTGACATGGTCGACCACGTTGATATCACCGTGGTGCTCAAACTGGATGCAGAAATCGCGGACCGAAAGAATCGGCTCAACGGACTCATCGGGCACATGGCGGTCGTTACGCTTGAGCTCGACATCGCGCAGGGCGCCAAGACGGGCGGACAGGGACTGGGCCTGCTCCTTGTAGGCGCGAACGGGGTCGGAGACCAGCAGGTCGGCCTCGCGGCGCTTGGAGGAATCGGTCGGATCCAGAGCGGCGGAAGGAGCAGCGGCCATAGCGTCGGTAATGCCCTCGGAGAGGATGTTGAGCGCCAGGCAGGTGATCATGATGGCCAGACCCGGGAACAGCGCCTGCCACCAACGACCGGCGAGCACGCCACCGCGGGCGTCGGCGAGGATGTTGCCCCACGTAGCAGTGGGCTCCTGGATGCCAGCGCCGATAAAGGTCAGCGAAGCCTCGAAGATGATGGCGTCGGCGACCAGGGTGACGGTGAAGACCATGATCGGGGCAATGCAGTTACGAAGAACGTGCTTGATCAGAATCCACGGAGCCTTGGCGCCGGAGACGATGACCGCGCGGACATAGTCCTCACCGTACTCGGATACGATGTTGGCACGCACGATACGGGCGATCTGCGGGGTGTACATAAAGCCGATCGCAAAGATAATCGACGGCACGGAGTTGCCCAGGATGGAAACGAAGACGGCTGCGAGGGCGATACCCGGGACAGACATGATGATGTCCAGGATGCGCATAATCGTCTCGGAGACGGCCTTGCGCGAAACCGCAGCAAGAGCACCGACAACGGAGCCACAGACCAGAGCCATAGCGGTAGCACCAAAGCCGATGATCAGCGAGTAACGGCCACCGTAGAGCATACGCGAAAGGATGTCACGGCCCTTGTCGTCGGTTCCGAAGATAAACCCGTTGCCGGGAGCCTGGCGAGCCGTAAAGATCTCGACCGGGCTATAGGGGGCAAGAACGGGGGCAAGAATCGCAGTCAGGGCGACCAGCACCAGCACGATGGCGGCAATCTTAGAAGACAGCGTCATCTTCTTCCAGCCACCGAGCTTGAGCCCCTTGGAGGCAGCCTTCTCGAGCTGCTCGGTTTGCTTCTCTCGAATCTTTACCATAATCTACACCGTCCTGATGCGCGGGTTGATGAGCAGGTAGAGCATGTCAACCACGATGTTGATGATGATGAAGGCAAGAGCAACGACGATGACGACGCCCTGAACCAGGTTCGCCTCGTTGCCCTGAACGCCCTGCAGGATCGCAGTACCCATGCCGGGGAGGTTGAAGATGACCTCGATGACGACGGCGCCGCCCATGAGATAGCCAATCTTAAGACCGAGGGTGGTGACCGGGGTGATCAGCGCGTTGCGAAGAACGTTGATGCCGACGACGACCTTCTCGGGAACGCCGGCGCCGCGAGCCATACGGACATAGTCCTTGTCGAGCTCCTCGACCATGGCGGTACGCACGATACGAGTCATCTGACCCGTCAGCGGAAATGCCAAGGCGATGGCGGGCATGATCATGCGTCCCAGATAGCCAGCCGGATTCGTGGTGAAGTGCGGCAGGGCACCCGATGCCGGGAGTACCTTAAGGTAGGAAGAGAACAGCAGGATCAACAGAACGGCAAGCCAGAACGACGGGGTTGCCAAGCCGGCGATGGAAAAGACGCGGATCACTTGGTCCGGCCATTTATCGCGATACAGTGCCGCGATGACGCCGAGCAAAAACGATACGACCGCACCGATGGCAAGACCGATGAAGGTCAGCTGCATCGTGACGGGTAGGGCCGTGGAGATGCGCTTGGCAACGGAGTTGCGAGCAGCACCATAGGTGCCCATGTCGCCATGGATCAAATTGCCCATATAGCGCACGTAGCGCACGGGCCAGGGGTCGTCCAGACCATACTTCTCATGGTACTCGGCAACCGCCTCGGGCGAGGCACCGTCACCCAACGCCGTGTAGGCGGGGTCGGTCTTGGAGAACGACATAAGGAAGAACACCAGGACGGTGACGCCCAATGCCATGATCGGCAGCGCCACGAGACGCCTTCCAATCAAACGTAGAAAGTTGTTCACGTTCTCTCCCCTTTCTTTTGTCGGTAGGACCAACTGGTATATGAGTACGGACACTCATTACAAGACCCGAGCGACATCGTTGCCGCCCGGGTCTTTGTTTCAACTATGAGGATACGGTCCCAACGGCCGACATCCTGCATATAGACTCAAGCGAGTCTTACGCCTTGACGGTCGCGACACCCTTAAAGGACATGCTCGTCGTGCCGATGCCCTTGAAGCCATCGAGGGCCTCGCCGTTGGGCGCAGTGGACGGGTCGTTCCAGGAAGCGGAGACGGTCTTAACGTGGACAACGGGGTACAGAACGGCGTTGTCGGCGATGATGTCGAAGCACTCGTTCCACCTCTTCTGCTGCTCGTCGCCCTCGGCGGCAAGAGCCTCGTCCATAAGGCCGTGGAGCTTCTGCCACTCAGCGGACTCCTTCCACGGGCAACGGGTCTGCATCCAGACGTTGTCTCCGTACCACCAGTTGAGCAGCAGGTCGGGGTCTGCGCCGAAGCAGGAAGGATCGCCAGGGGCAAGGAGGATATCGTAGGCCTCGCCGCCGTCGATGGCAGCATAGGTGGCCGGCGAGGTATCGGTCTGGATGGTCACATCGAAGCCGAGAGCGTCGAGGTCGTTCTTGACCTGGGCAGCCATACCCTTGATCTGCTCGTTATCGGTGGTGCGCAGGGTAATGGCGCCCGGGGTGATACCGGACTCCTCGATAAGCTTCTTGGCCTTCTTGGCGTCGGTCTTGTACACCGTGGAGGCCTCATGATAGTTGGTGAAGCT
Organism: Collinsella sp. SGI.033; assembly: GCF_050315135.1. Taxonomy (NCBI): domain Bacteria; kingdom Bacillati; phylum Actinomycetota; class Coriobacteriia; order Coriobacteriales; family Coriobacteriaceae; genus Collinsella; species Collinsella sp. SGI.033. The sequence goes on along the minus strand of NZ_JBNPOK010000018.1, from coordinate 19,154 downwards.
CTTGGGCAGGTAGCAGCTGGCAGCGGTAGCAAGGCCGGCGAAGGTGTTGCTGATCATCTTCTCGGTGTCGAGCGCATACATGACAGCCTGACGGACCTTGACGTCGTTCCAAGGCTCCTTGGCGACGTTGAACATGATGAAGCGGGTGCCGAAGCCCTGGACGTTGTCGATCTTGCAGCCGGCGCCCTCGAGCTGGTCGACGGCGTCAGCGGTAACGAGCTCCATGACGAGCGTGGAGCCTTCCTGCTGAGCGGTGACGCGAGCGGTGGGGTCGGTCAGGATGCTGTACTGGATCTTCTTATCCTCGGCAGCATACTCACCGTTGTACTCGGGGTTGGGAACCAGGGTGATCTCGGTATCGGAGATAGAATCGTACATCCAGGGGCCGGAGCCGATCGGCTGCTTGGCGCGATCCTCCTCGCTCTGGGCGGCAGGAGTAACGCGAATGATGGCCAGACGATCCTTGAGCAGGGAGAAGTTGGGGACCTTGGTCTTGACCGTCACGGTGCTGGCATCCTTGGCCTCGATGGACTCGAAAGGCTGGAAGAACGGAGCGTAGGTGGCAGAAGCGGCGCAAGCGGTGTAGGAGGCGACGACGTCGTCAGCGGTAACCTCGGTGCCATCGGAGAATTTGGCGCCCTTGCGGATGGTGACCTCGAAGGTGGTGTCGTCCACGGACTTGGGATCATCGGTGGCGAGCTCGTTGAAAGTGCTGTAGTCGTGGTAATCGATGCCGTAGAGGCCCTCGACGACGTGCCAGTTAGCGCCCAGGCCCACGGCGGAGCCGGTGCTGGCGGGGTCGAAGCTGGACGGAGCGTAAGCGGAACCGGCGGTGATCACGCCGCCGCCACGGTTGGCGGAATCGGCGGGAGCGGAACCCTCGTCGCTAGAGCTGCCACCGCAGCCAGTGAGACCAAAGCCGGCGACAGCAGCGACGCTGCCGGTGAGGCCAAGGAACGAACGCCTGGACATACCCTTATTGATGATGGCCATGTCTTCTCCTATCAATAGAGAATCTTACCCGGGAGCACCTAAACTTGCCCCCGCGCAACTTGCGGACGATATATACCTTACCTACCGACAAACCCAACTGAGGTGCCGCGCTCGGCGACCGATACATACATACGCTTGAACGGTATTTACTACCGTTCACCGAATTCGTTGACAAACGATACAGCAGACAGTATGTATCGGCGAGGTGAGATATCAGTCTTCGTCAACCCGCAGGATAGCAGGGTTTTCGCTTGGGTTAGTCAAACGTTTTAGCGTTAATAAAACCCGAAACCAGCAGGCAATCATGGCGAAATAAATGGTTGAAAATCGCGCAATCATGTATATCAGTTGTTTAGGCTCGTGTTTAGCTATCGGAATGGCCAGCCGCTGCCTCGGCGCGCTCGGCATTCCATGCAACGAGCGCCTCGTGGACCGCCTTGGCAACATCGGCAGGTATGCCGCGAACTTCCGCGATCTCTTGCTCACTCGCCGCGCGCAACCGCTTCATCGAGCCAAAATGGCGCATAATTGCACGTTTTCTAGTGGGTCCCACGCCTGGAACGTCATCGAGTACCGAAACCGTCATGGCTTTATCGCGCAATTCGCGATGGAACGTGATGGCAAAACGGTGCGATTCGTCGCGCACCTGCTTGATGAGATAGAGCGACGCAGACCCGGTCGGAAGTACGACAGGAGTCTCGTCCCAAGGCACGAAAACCTCCTCATCGGCCTTTGCCAAACCACAAACTGGTATATCGAGCCCAAGGGCCTCAAGTTGCTTAATTGCAGCCGTCAATTGCGGCTTGCCGCCGTCGACAACGAGCAAATCGGGGCGCGAGCCAAAACGTTCGTCGCCCATCCGCTCGGGAGCATAGCGACGCCCCAAAACCTCGGACATCGAAACGAAGTCGTTCGCCTCGTCCAATTCGGCCTGGATTTTAAAGCGGCGGTACTGGCTCTTGTCGGCGTGGCCGTTGGTAAACACCACCATCGAGGCGACCGTAAAGGTGCCATGAAGCGTAGAGATATCGAAGCACTCGATTCGCATTGGCGGCGCAGGTAGCGCCAAGGCGCTCTCAAGCTCCAGGAGCGCTCGATTGGTGCGATCGTCGGCGTATCCCGTGCGCATCATATAACGCATGAGGGCATGACGCGCATTTTTAGATGCCATATCGAGCAACCGGTGTTTTTCGCCGCGCTGAGGCCTATGGAGATGACAGGAACGCTCGCGCTTGTCCGAAAGCCACTCCCCTAGCGCCTCCGCATCCTCAAGCTCGACGGAAAGGTTCACCTCGGCTGGAATATCAGCCGTCTCGTCGTAATAGCGCTTGAGAAAACCCGACTGAAGCTCCTCTTCATCGACATCCAGGCCCTTATCGAGAATGAACTCACAGGTTCGAACCGTTCGCCCCTCGCGCACAACAAACACGCAGGCGGCCGAAATGGTCTCTTCTCGATAGAAACCAATCACATCGAGATCGACACTCGACGGAAAAACGACCTGCTGTCGGTCGTCCAGGCCCCTAATAACTTCCAAGCGACGCTTGACGCGCGCCGCCCGCTCAAAATCGAGCGCTTCGGCGGCGTCCGTCATCTCGGATGTAAGCTCATCAACGACATCTTTACGATGGCCCGACAAAAATCGCTCGACGCGTTTAACGTTTTTAGCATAGTCGGCTGGAGAGATCGCACCGACGCATGCCCCCGGGCCGCGGCCAACATGGAAGTCAAAGCAGGGACGCCCGTTTTGAGCGCAAATCATATTGACGATATCTTCTTCGCCCTTGTGGGACTCGACGATACGGCGGCATCGACGCCATTCCGCACAAGAAGCCGAGCAGATCGGGATTACCTTGCGCAGCGTATCAATGGTCTCGCGCGCCGCGCGGCTGTCGGTGTAGGGACCAAAATAACGCGTTCCCGGCTTATGACGCTCACGAGTATATTTAATAGCTGGGAACAGATCGCTCTTGGTGATAGCGATAAAGGGATAGCTCTTATCGTCCTTAAGGTCGACATTAAAGTACGGATGGTATTGACCGATCAGGTTGCGCTCGAGCACCAGCGCCTCGTGCTCGTTCTCGACAACGATATAGTCAAAGCTCGCAACCAGCTGCATCATCAGTGGAATCTTTTGGCGCTCGTCCTGCAACGTCACATATTGACGCATGCGCGAGCGCAGATTTTTAGCCTTGCCAACGTAAATGACATCGCCCTTGGCATCTTTCCAAAGGTAGCAGCCAGGCTGCATGGGCACACGCGAAACCTGTTCGGCAAGCGTTGGAATGTTGTCATGACCTGCCACGACTGCCTACCTGCGGCGAAGAAGCGCGGAGACCTCAGGCATCTTTAGAAGGACGGCAAGGCCAAAAGTCACGGCAAGTGAAACCATGCCCGCGATGCAAACATAGCCCAAGGTAATAAGAATCGATCCGCCAAGCGCTCCGACAAAACTCTCGAGCGCCCACAAAACGCCGGCACCCGCTGCGGCACCCAGGCCGCCGAGCAAAAGGCCATAGAAGCAGCCGTGCAGAATAGATTTAACCTGAAGACCCTGCAGACGACGACGCAGCCACCACAGCGAACAGCCGACCAGAATCACATAGTCGACAACATACGACATCGCAATCGCAGGCATGCCATAGCCCAGCACCACACCAAACAGCAGAACCGAACCAGCCTGACCGATGGCAGAGTATAGGCAATAGCGACTATAGGGCTTCATGTCGAGCAACGCCGAGAAGCTCTTCTGCATCAACACGACCACGCCGTAGAGTGGCAGGGAGAGCGCCAGATAAACCAGAAACTCGGACACAAGCGCCACACCCGACTCGTCGAACTTGCCGGCGCAATAAATCATGTTGAGCGGACGGGCAAACACAATGAGATATAGCGCGAAAGGAATCAGGAAGAAGAGCATCTGGGCCACGCCGCGCGAGATACCAACGCGCACGCTGTCATAATCCTTTTCCTGGGCATCGTGCGAAAGCTCGGTATAAAGCGCCGTCGAGAGCGAGGCGGCTATCAAGGCATAAGGCAGTGTGTACCAAAGGCGCGCATAGGCAATTACAGAAGGACCGGTCTCGGGCTGCACCACCAGCGCGGCTGCGTTGGTAATGGAAGTCGACACGAACATGCATACCGTAGCGAGCAACGTCGGGACGCCGAGCGCGAGCGTCTGTCGCAGTGCAGGATCCTTAAAGTCGATATGAATATGAGGCCGGACACCATGCTTACCGAGTGCGGGAATCTGGCACGCCATCTGGACAAAAACGCCAAGCGTCGTGCCGAGCGAAATCAAAACGACGCCCGCCTGCTCACCAAAGCAGGCAGATACGGGAGCGAAGCCCATAAAACTCGCAATGACAATCACATTGTTGAGTACCGGGGCGAACGTCGACCAAAAGTAGTCACGATGCGCGTTAAGAACGCCCGAGAACACCGAGCCCAGGCCGTAGAACAAAATCTGAATGGCAAAGAAACGGAACATGAATGCAGCGGTATCCATGCTTCCGCCATCGCCCGAAAGGAACGACTGCGTCCAGATAAAGCCCGGAGCAAACACGGTGCCCAACACCGAAATGCCGCCCAGCAGCAAAAGCAGGATGCCGAGCAGATTACCTACGTATTCGTTTGAGGCGTCGCGACCCTGCTCACGACGCACGCCCATGTACACCGGCAAAAAGGCGGTAACCAACATACCGCCCATCACGAGCTCATAGAGCATATTGGGCAGGTTGTTGGCGACCTGATAGGAAGACGAGAGCAGCGACATGCCGATGGCGGCAGCCATAGCCCAAGTACGGATAAACCCGGTGACGCGCGACACAATGGTCAGTGCAGTCATGAGGCCGGCAGAACGGCCAACCGTAGAGTAGTCCGACGAGCCCATATCATCTACGTCGTCCTGTGATTGGGGGCTGACTTCAGTGTGTTGTCGAGAATCAACCTCGATATCAGGCTCATCGATTATCGCGAAGGGGTCGTCGACCAAAACGGCATCATCGGCAGAAAAAGCTCCGTCAACAGGCGTGACATCGTTGTCAAACGAAGCGTCATCGTTAGCTACGGCATTATTACCAAACACCGTGTCAACTTCCCTGGCGGCAGCGGTTCGACCAGAAAACGACAATAGATCCCAATCATCGTCCTCAACAGCAACGCCCTCGACCGGATCGGTCGAGCCGAGCGGTGACCACTCGTCATCCAAAAGCAACTGCTCGCCATCACCGTCGGTTGCAGGCCTCGCGGGACGATCGGCTGGGACACCCTGCAGTGCGCCCTTTCCCTGAGCCGCCATCAAAAACACCGCCGTCTCATCGGGACGCGGCGCACGAGACGCCCCGGCGTCAGGCATCCGTCCGGCACGGGATTGAGCCGCGGCCAAAAACACCGCCGTCTCATCGGGGCGAGCCGAAGAGAGAATCGTACGGGGAGGCACCGTACCGGCACCGGCGGCACGCAAATACACAGCCGTCTCCCCTGGATCTGCAGCAACGGACCAAGCGTTTCGAATCTGGTCATCGACCGAAGAAGCCTCAGGCGCGGGCGTCTGAGAAGCCGAACCCTTTGCAAAGTGAGCTCCGCGCTTCGATTCTTCCTGCGGCATCGCTCAGTCCTCTCTCGTGATCGGGGCAACCGTCGCCCCGCAAAATGCAACTAAGTCGTCGGGGGCAAGCTCAAGTTGATAGCCACGCTTACCGCCTGAGATAAAAATGGTATCCCAAAGGACGCATGTCTCATCGATCAGCGTCCGAAAGCGTTTTTTCATGCCGACTGGACTGCAGCCGCCCCGGACATACCCCGTCGCGGCAAGCAAGTCCTTGACATGCATCATGGTCAGCGACTTTTCACCAGCGGCGCGCGCTGCGGCCTTTAGGTCAAGCTCGTCGGCAACGGGAATACAGCACACAACGTGTTCGTTGGACGGCGTCACGCAAACCAAGGTCTTAAACCCCTGGCCAGGCTCCTCGCCAAGTTGTTCCAAAATTGCGACGCCTAAACCCACCGACTCATCGCCATCGTCTTCATACGTATGGAGAATATAGGAGATGCCGGCGTTTTCCAGCTCGCGCATCGCATTGGTTTTCGGCGTCTTTGCAGCCTTTGCCATGGCATGTCCCTTCCCTCGCATTCGAACGTAACGCCTAAGTATATGTCCAATTTAGCCGCATACGTCATCTCGACACACAGAAGCGCCACCGAATCGAAAGGAATCGGTGGCGCTTCTCGTACGACGGCGTCTCTTTACTGGGCGTCGAGTTGTGCCTGACGCTCGCGGTCGCGCTTGAGCAGCGGTGCCAAGAACTTGCCCGTGTAACTCTGCGAACATGCCGCGACCTGCTCCGGCGTACCCGAGACCACGACGGTTCCGCCGCCATTGCCGCCCTCGGGACCCATATCGATCAGGCGGTCGGCAACCTTGATGACATCAAGGTTGTGTTCAATCACCAGCACCGTGTTGCCCGCATCGACCAAGCGCTGCAACACATCGAGCAGCTGGCGGACGTCCTCAAAATGAAGGCCGGTCGTCGGCTCGTCCAAAATATAGAACGTCTTGCCCGTCTGGCGTCGATGAAGCTCCTTGGCGAGTTTCACACGCTGCGCCTCGCCGCCCGAAAGCGTCGTGGCAGGCTGCCCCAAACTCACATAGCCCAAGCCAACGTCATACAAAGTCTGAAGCTTGCGCTTAATCTGCGGGATATTCCCAAAGAAAGCCAGCGCCTCGGTGACGCTCATGTCGAGCACGTCCGAGATGGTCTTGCCACGGTAGGTGACCTCGAGTGTCTCGCGGTTGTAGCGTTTACCGCCGCAAACTTCGCAGGGAACGTAGATATCGGGAAGGAAGTGCATCTCTATCTTGATCTGTCCGTCGCCCTTGCACGCCTCACAGCGCCCGCCACTCACATTAAAGGAGAAACGGCCCGGCGAGTAGCCGCGCGCCTTCGACTCCGGCGTACTCGCAAACAGCGCGCGAAGATCATCCCACAGGCCAATATAGGTAGCAGGGTTGGAACGCGGTGTGCGGCCAATCGGCGACTGGTCGATATCGATAACCTTATCGATACACTCGATGCCCTCGATTTTCTTATACGGACCCACAGGGCGCGTCGAACGGTGAATAGCATTCGTAAGGGCAGGCGCAATGGTGTCGGTAACCAGGGAGCTCTTGCCCGATCCCGACACGCCGGTAACAACCGTAAGCGTACCAAACTCGATCTTGGCGGTAACGTTTTTGAGGTTGTTAGCTCGAGCGCCCGTAATTTTAAGGCAGCCGCGACCGGGCTTGCGCCGTTCATCAGGCACCCGGATCATTCGTTTGCCGGTCAGATAAGCGCCCGTCATCGACTCAGGACACGCCATGATATCGGCAGGCGTTCCCGCCGCGACTACGTGTCCGCCGTTGACGCCGGCGCCGGGCCCCATGTCGATCACGTAGTCGGCGGCACGGATTGTGTCCTCGTCGTGTTCGACGACGATGACGGTATTGCCGATATCGCGCAGGCGCTCAAGGGTCTTGATCAGGCGCTCGTTGTCACGCTGATGAAGGCCGATCGATGGCTCGTCCAAAATGTACAGGACACCCATGAGGCCGGCGCCGATCTGCGTTGCCAGGCGAATACGCTGCGCCTCGCCACCAGAAAGCGTCGCCGAGGCACGATCGAGCGTCAGATAGTCGAGTCCAACATCGACCAGAAAACGCAAGCGCTCCAGGATTTCCTTGACGATGCGCCCGCCGATAAACTGTTGGCGCTCGGTGAGCTCCAGGCCCTCAAAAAACTCGAGCGACTCACGGCACGACAGGCAACAAACCTCGTAAATGGACTTGCCGCCCACGGTGACGGCGAGCATCTCAGGGCGCAAACGAGCGCCGTGGCAGCTCGAGCACGGTTCCTCGCGAATGTACTTCTCCAAGCGCGCCTTGGTGTTCTCGTTCGTCGTCTCGGTATAGCGTTCGTACAGGATGTTGCGAACGCCCGAAAACTTGGTATCCCACTGGCTACGACGTCCGTCGAGCTTTTGGTAGTCAACCGAGATCTTCGTATCGCCCAGGCCATCCAAGAATGCACGACGCACGCGAGGGGGCAAGTCCTCCCACGGCGTATCGGCGCTTACCTTAAAGTGTTTACAGACCGCAGCAAAAATCTGCGGGTAGTAGTTCGAATTGCCAAACAGGCTACCAAAGACTCCGTCGGCAATGGACTTCGAGGGGTCCTCGATCAGCGCCTCGGCATCAACGGTTTTCTTAAAGCCCAGGCCGTCGCACTCAGGACATGCGCCATAGGGAGCGTTAAACGAAAAATCACGCGGCTGAAGATCGTCAATGGAGTGTCCATGCTCCGGGCACGCCAAGGCCAACGAATACTCCAGCAGCTCGCCCTCGGTCCCCTCGGGAGCATCACGATCGGGCAGCATGTACACATTTACATTGCCGTGAGCCAGCGCGGTCGCCTGCTCAACGGACTCGGCGATACGGCCCAGAGAGTTCTCCCGGATCACGATGCGATCGACCACGACCTCGATATCGTGCTTGAACTTCTTGTCCAGATCGATTGGATCGTCGAGCGAGCGCACTTCACCGTCGACACGCACGCGGCTAAAGCCCTCGGCGCGAAGGTCCTCAAACAGTTTGGTGTACTCGCCTTTTCGCCCGCGCACCACCGGTGCCAGCACAAACGCGCGGCGACCCTCCCCCGCCGCCAAGACCTTGTCGGCAACCTGGTCGGTCGTCTGGCGCTCAATGACGCGGCCGCATTCGGGACAGTGCGGGGTGCCCACACGGGCGAACAGCAGGCGCAGATAGTCATAAATCTCGGTTACGGTGCCAACCGTCGAGCGAGGGTTTTTAGACGTCGTCTTTTGGTCGATCGACACCGCCGGCGAAAGGCCGTCGATTGAATCCAAGTCGGGTTTGTCCATCTGGCCCAAGAACTGGCGCGCATAGCTCGAAAGGCTCTCGACGTATCGACGCTGGCCCTCGGCATAGATAGTGTCAAATGCCAGCGAGCTCTTGCCCGAGCCAGAAAGACCGGTAATGACCACGAGTTGGTCACGCGGAATGGAAACATCGATATCACGGAGGTTGTGCTCACGAGCGCCGCGAATAACGATAGAAGAATCAGACATGGAAGCTCCTTGCCTCCTATTGCATCGAATCATACTGCCGATGAGTTTAGCGCACTCGACGCGCACAGATGTTCGTAATACAAGATTCGCAGACCTTTAGCTTTGCGTATCGGGCGCTTTGTTTCTCGAAATGCCGTGGAAAGGTTACAGTAATCTAATACTGAACTTAATTTGCTGTAACAGAGGAACGTCCATGACCGAAGATATCCCCCTTGAAATTACTTCGAGCGACATGGCCAATCTGCCCATATTCATCGCCGTCCTTATCGTGGCCACCGTCGTCGTGCGCGTGTATTTTTCAATCAAACACAATGAAAAGCCGCCCATTGCCCGCGTCTTTTGGTGCGCGACGCTCCTCATCCCGCTCGGCATGGTAGCTGCATGGATTACGAATCAATTGCTCGTAAATGAGGGCAGTTCCCTATGGGTCCTTTCTTATTCGGCGCTCGGTGCTGCCGCCGTCATACTTCTTGTCGAGCCCTTGGTTTCGGGACTTATCGACCAAACCGATCTTGCGACGGGAACGGTTGCCTGTATTTGCCGTGACATCCTTGTCATCGCCGCTGTTTCAGCGCTCTCGTTCGTTTCACTCGAAATTGCCTGCAACGAAACGTTCTATCGCATTCCCGCCAACTCATTCGGGTTTTCCGTTGGGCTGCTCGCGACGGTTCTGCTCTCCCTTTATTTGCTGGGACAGCGTCATGGAGGCGTCATGGCCCTCGTGCCCGTCGTCTGTTGCATCCTTGGCATTGCCGAGCACTTCGTCATAACGTTTAAAGGCGAGGCCATCCTGCCAAGCGATATCTTGGCCCTTGGCACCGCAATGGAAGTGAGCGAGGGATACGAGTTTACCTTTACCGCCGGAATCGTAACCTCTCTAGCCCTGTTAGAGATTTCCCTGGGGCTTCTTTCGCTTATCCGACCGAGAAAGCTCCGTACGCCCACCCATGTCTTCCCCGCAATCGCCGCTAACCTCTGCGCTTTTCTGCTAGTGACCGTTGTGGGGCTCTCGGGCTTTTCCAGCATCGACTTGGAGCAGGCGCTGAATTTTGGATTTGACCGTTGGCAGCCCATCACCACGTATGCGTCTCAGGGTTTTATCACTTCGTTCACCGAAATGGTCAACGAGTTGCCCATTGAGAAGCCCGAAGACTATACGCCCGATGAGGCGCAGAGCATCGAGCAGGAGCTCGCCGCCACCTACGACAGCACGTATGGCTCGAGCGAGCAGCGCGCGGCGGCCGTTGCCCAGTTCAATGAAATCAAGCCGACGATTGTTGCCGTCATGAACGAGAGTTTTAGCGACCTTTCGTGCTTTGAGCAGCTCCAGGCGGCCGGGTACACCGGCCCCGCATTCTACAACTCGCTTCCCGACACGCTTGTTCGCGGCACCATGTTCGCTTCGGTCGCCGGTGGCGGAACGGCGAACTCCGAATTCGAATTTTTGACCGGAGCGACAACGGCCTTTGTCGGATTAGGCAAAATCCCCTATCAGCTGTATCAGATGAATGACGTCAACAGCCTGGCAAAGGACCTTAAAGAGCTTGGGTATACCGCTACCGCTATGCACCCGCAAAACCCCGTCAACTACCATCGAGATAAAATCTATCAGCAGCTGGGCTTTGGAGACTTTCTTTCAATCGGCGATTTCGAAGGTGCGCCCTGCTACCATGCCGGCGTATGCGACTACGCCACCTACGACAAGATACTCGACCTGCTTAGAACCGACGAAGCCCCGCAGTTCATCTTTGACGTCACGATGCAAAATCACGGCGGCTACGACTATGGCACCGTTCCCGCCGAAGAGCTGACAAACTATTGGGTCGAGGGAGCCAGCGAGGGCGCCAATAGCGCGCTCAACACCTATCTTACCTGCATCAACGCATCCGACCGGGACCTCGAGTACTTTATCAACGAGCTCCGCAATATCGGCAGACCGGTTGTTCTTGTCTTTTTTGGCGACCATCAGCCGAGCGCCGCAGCGACTCTCAACGACGAGCTGTACCCTCAGGAAGATACGGCAAGCCACGCTTTCCGTATCTATCAGTCGACCTATTTCGTCTGGGCTAACTATGAAATCGCTGGCAATACCGAGCTCAACGTCTACGACACCGTCGGGGCAAACGAGATTGCAGCCATTACCCTTAATAAGATCGGCGCCCCGCTCACCGACTATCAAAAGGCTCTGCTTGCAACAAGGTCAGATGTGCCCACCATCAATGTCGCCGGCTATCTTGGTGCCGACGGGCTGCGCTACGATTTGGAATCTGAAGACAGCCCATACGCCTCGACGATCGACAAGCTGCAGCGCATGCAATACCTCGAGTTCGCCAGCAAAGTTCAGTAAGCCCGCTCATTCGCTTGGGCCCATCGCATTGCAAGCACGCTCGGCCCAAATGCATCACAAATGACTCCCGCTCGCAAACGAGGGTACAATGACGCTCGTGTCACATCACGGGGCCCCGGCCCCAACATATACAAAGGAGTCATACATGGGTTGCGAGCACGCACAGGCCGCCGGCGGACAAACGTCGCCGTCGCAATTTGAGGAGAACACGCTGTCCGAGGTCAAACGCGTCATCGCCGTGCTTTCCGGCAAGGGCGGTGTCGGCAAGTCGTTTGTCACCGGTGCCATCGCCACCGAGCTCGCCCGTCACGGCCACAAGGTCGGCGTCCTCGATGCCGACATCACCGGTCCCTCTATCCCCAAGATGTTCGGTATGAGCGGACGCCACGTCCATGCCCTTGGCAACCTTATGCTGCCCGAAATCTCCGAGCACGGCGTCAAGGTCATGAGCTCCAACCTGCTGCTCCAAAACGAGACCGACCCCGTCCTTTGGCGCGGTCCGGTCATCGCAGGCGCCATTAGGCAGTTCTGGAGCGAGACCTCGTGGGGCCCCATCGACTACCTGCTGGTCGACATGCCTCCGGGAACAGGCGACGTCGCGCTCACCGTCTTCCAGTCGCTGCCCGTCGACGGCATCGTCATCGTCACGAGCCCGCAGGATCTGGTCTCGATGATCGTCGCCAAGGCGGTTAACATGGCCGAGAAGATGAACGTCCCCATTCTGGGCATTGTCGAGAACATGAGCTACATTGAGTGCCCCGACTGCGGCAAGAAGATCGAGGTCTTTGGCAAGAGCAAGCTCCCCGAGGTCGCAGAGCGCTATAACCTCGACATCTTGGGCCAGCTTCCCATTAATCCGGCACTCGCCGAGGCCTGCGATAAGGGCGAGGTCGAGACTGCGCTGCCCGACGGCATGTTGCCCCAGGCCGTCTCTGCCGTCGAGGCCATTGCCCCGCACGAGACCGACGAGGCCTAAGTGAACACGAGCGCCTTCTATGACGTCCTGGTAATCGGCGGCGGGGCTTCAGGCCTCGCCGCCGCCATCACGGCCGCGCGCGCGGGTAAAAGCGTCTGCATCGTTGAGCGCGATGTCGCCTGCGGCCTTAAGCTCCTTGCGACCGGCAACGGTCGCTGCAACCTCTCCAACGAATCGATTGATCCTCAGCGGTATAACCACCCCGCATTCGTCGAATCCGTCATGGGCCCCCAGCCCGAACAAGAGCTTATGGGTTTCTTCTCCTCGCTGGGCATCATGACAACCTCCGAGGAAGGCCGGCTGTACCCGCGCTCCCTTCGCGCCGAATCGGTACGCGACGCGCTTCTCAACGTTTGCGACCGCCTGGGTATCACCTTAATCTGCGGAGCCAACGTTGCCTCGGCGCACAAAGCTTCCGAAGGCTGGGCACTCCAAATAAACCGTCCAGCGCGGGCACTCAAGGCAAAAAAGCACGGCGACCGAAAATCGGAGCTCCGCTCGCTTCGGAAAGCGCTCGCCGATGTCCCTCGCAAGAACGAGGCCCTGGAGGCACATGCCGTAATTATCGCCACGGGTGGCAACCCCACCGGTATCGCCGATACGTTTAGCCTCCCCCTCACTTCGCTGCGCCCCATCCTCTGCCCCGTATCGGCAACGGTCGTCGGCGATCGGGCGGCACTCAAGACGTTGGATGGTCTGCGCGTCCGCGCCCGCTTGACGCTCACCCGTAACCATAGTGAGCTCTGGCACGAAGACGGTGAAGTACTGTTTCGAACCTTCGGTATCTCGGGCGTCGCTGTCTTCAACCTCTCCCGTCGTATCCAGCGCGGCGATACGATCCTGCTCGACGTTTTCCCCGACCTCTCTAAAGACGAGTTGCTCGATATGCTTAACAGGCGCGTTAAGCTGCTCGGCGGCTTTTCGCCCCGCGATCCCCGTTGGCTCGACGGCATGCTCGCCCCGCAACTCTCCCGCGTCGTCTGCACAGCGTTCGAGCAGTGCCATCCAGGCTCCAACGATGTCGTCCACCTGGTCTCGATCCTCAAGCACTTTAAGTTGCTCGTCGAGGGAACAGCCGAGGAGCGCTCGGCGCAGGTCACGCGTGGTGGCGTATCTGTCGAGAGCATCTCAACACCCAGTCTACACGCGTGCAGCGTTGTCGACGCCCCGCTTTACGTCTGCGGCGAAGCGCTCGACATCGACGCCGATTGCGGAGGCTTTAACCTTGCGTGGGCCTGGATCTCGGGCATTCGCGCTGCAAGCAGCCTGTAGCCGCACAGTCTATAATCAAAAACGCATTCGGGCCGTCTGGGATACCGGACGGCCTCTTTCTTGCCTCTAAGGAGACCTCGATGATCGAAATCACCCAAGTCAACGCGTCACTCGATGAAGCCGGCGATGAAAATGCCTGCCTCATTGTTGGCAAGCGATTCGCCAAGCGCGTCCTGCGTTGCAAGGACTCCGAGATCAAGTCCATCGAGCTCCACCGCAAGTCAATCGACGCTCGCAAAAAACGAGACGTCCATTTTATCCTGAGCTTTCGTGTTGAGCTGACTAGTCCCCACCTCGAGCGAGAAGCGGTCGACAGCGTTGCCGAGCGTGACCGCTCGCGCGTACGCGCGATAGAAGACGATGAGCCTTCATTCCCCTCCCCCGTTTCCAGCGCACCCAAAGAGCGCCCCGTCGTCGTCGGTGCCGGTTGCGCCGGCCTTTTCGCCGCACTCACCCTTGCCGAAGCAGGTCTGAAGCCCTTGCTCATCGAGCGCGGCGACCCGGCATTTCGCCGCTCGCATGCGATCGACCTCTTTCTAAAGGAGCGTATCCTCGACCCCGAGAGCAATATCCAGTTTGGTCTGGGCGGCGCGGGGACCTTCTCGGACGGCAAGCTCAATACGGGAACAAAAAATCCCGCCCATCGCCTCATCCTCGAAACCTTCGTCGAGGCGGGTGCGCCCCGCGATATTCTGTGGGATGCCAAGCCGCACATTGGCTCCGACATCCTTCCCACGGTTGTCACCGCTATATCCCAGCGCATCGAGCAGCTCGGAGGTGTCGTCCGTTATCGAACAAAACTCGTCGACATTCGCATCGACGCGTCTGGCGCCATCACCGGTATTGATGTCCAATCGTCCCAAGACGCCGCTTACGAGCCAATTGAGACAAAGCACCTTATCCTCGCCTGCGGGCATTCTGCTCGCGATATTTTTGAACTCCTTAAGGACCACGACGTGGCCCTCGCACAAAAGACCTTTGCCATGGGCGTTCGCATCGAGCATCCGCAGCGCGACATCGACCGAGCCCAATATGGAGCCTCGGCGGGACATCCTGCCCTCGGAGCAGCCCCCTACAAACTCGTCGCCCATCTTCCCAACGGCCGCAGTGTGTTCTCGTTTTGCATGTGCCCCGGCGGGCAGGTTGTCGCCGCCTCTTCCGAGCAGGGCCACCTGTGCGTCAACGGCGCCAGCCTCAATGCCCGCGACGGCCGTAACGCAAATGCCGCGCTGCTCGTTAACGTCACGCCTGAGGACCTTCCCGACGATGACCCGCTCGCCGGCATCGAGCTCCAGCGCGCCTGCGAGGCGGCCGCCTATCGCCTAGGCGGTTCCAACTGGAACGCACCGGCACAACTCGTCGGAGATTTCCTCGCAGGACGCGCCAGCAAGGCGCCCGGAAAGGTAAAGCCCACCTATCCGCTCGGTGTGACCTGGACGGCAATTGACGAAGCCCTGCCGCAGCATATCGTCGAGTCGCTCCGCCTGGGACTTCCCCTACTCGGAAAAAAGCTACGGGGCTACGACCGCCCCGATGCCGTTCTTACCGGCGTGGAGACTCGTTCGAGCTCACCGGTCACTGTCACCCGAGACCAAACGTGCCATGCCGTATCGACCCCGGGCCTCTACCCTTGTGGTGAGGGAGCTGGATATGCCGGAGGCATCATGAGCGCGGCCACCGACGGTATCCGTTGTGCCGAAGCCCTGATCGCAGACCTCTAGCGAACGAATTCCAGCGCGCAAAAGACACAGGCCCCGAGCTCCACAGGGAACTCGGGGCCTGCTCGCTATTTCTTAAACCGTGCACCCTGGCGTTTTCTACCCGATGCGAACGTGGAACCCTTGCGGGCCTGCGAACGCAAGCGCTCGATCGTCTCGTCCTCAGACGCACCCTCGAGCATCGCCCGAATCTGAACGACAGCATCACGCAGGCGCGCCGCCTCCTCAAAGTCCATGGCGGCAGAAGCGTTACGCATATCCTCTTCCATGGTTTCGACGATCCGCACAAGCTCGTCATGCGGTAGTTCTTCCAACTGCTCCGCAAGTGTCTGCTCGGGCGCCGCCGTTTCCGGCACACCGCCCTCGCCCGACTCATCGGGCGTATAGAATGCACCATGGCCAAGAGAGTCGCCCTTCGAGCGTCCCTTGGAGCCCACAGTTTTTTCGGCCTCGGCAATAAAACTTGAGATGTCGTTGATGGCCTTGCGCACTGTCTTGGGCACAATGCCATGTTCTTCGTTATATGCCATCTGAATCTCGCGACGGCGCCGCGTCTCCTCGATGGCCGCTTTCATCGAATCGGTCACAACGTCTGCATACATGATGACTTCGCCATCGGCGTTACGGGCCGCACGGCCAATCGTCTGAATCAGCGAACGACGGTTGCGCAAGAAGCCTTCCTTGTCGGCATCGAGAATTGCCACCAGTGAGACCTCGGGAAGATCCAAGCCCTCGCGAAGCAGGTTGATGCCAACGAGAACATCGATCTTGCCCTCGCGCAGCGTTCGCAGGATCTCGACACGGTCCATTGTCGCCGTATCAGAGTGCATGTAATTGACCTTAATGCCCGCATCAAGTAGATGGTCGGTCAGGTCCTCGGCCATGCGCTTGGTCAACGTGGTCACCAGCACGCGCTCCTTGCGGGCAACACGCTCGCGAATCTCGTCCTCAAGATCGTCAATCTGACCGCGAACGGGACGCACGTCGATCTTGGGATCGAGCAGGCCGGTCGGACGAATAATCTGCTCCACGTCGTTTTGGCTCACCCGCAGCTCGTAGTCGCCCGGCGTTGCCGAAACATAGATGAACTGGGGGATTCTCGCCTCAAACTCATCGAAACGAAGCGGGCGATTGTCGAGCGCCGAGGGCAGGCGAAAACCATGCTCAACAAGCGTAACTTTGCGCGATCGGTCGCCTTCGTGCATGCCGCGAATCTGTGGCACCGTCACGTGGCTCTCGTCTATGATGCAGAGCATGTCCTTGGGGAAGTAGTCAATCAAGGTAAACGGCGGTTCGCCCGGCTTACGCCCGTCCAGATGACGCGAGTAGTTCTCGATGCCGTTGCAAAAGCCCATCGTCTCGAGCATCTCGAGGTCATAATCGGTCCGTTGCTGTAGACGTTGCGCCTCGAGCAACTTGTCGGTCGCCTTGAGCTCCGCGACGCGCTTCTCGCACTCTTCACTGATTGACTTCAAGGCCGCCTTGACCTTGGGCTTCTCGGTCACATAGTGCGATGCCGGCCACACGGGAATAGCCTCATACTCACGAAGCATCTCACCGGTAACCTCATCGATTTCGGCGATAAGCTCGACCTCATCGCCAAAGAACTCAAATCGCAACGGATGCTCGGCATAGGGCGGATACACATCGACAACATCACCACGCACGCGGAAGGTGCCACGCGCCAAGTCATAGTCGTTCCGGTCGTACTGAATGTCGATGAGCGCATGGATAAAGTCATCGCGCTCGAGCGGTACTTTCTTGTCGACATTCGGCGCCAGCCCCGCATAGTCCTCAGGAGAGCCGATGCCATAGATGCAGGACACCGAAGCAACGACAATCACATCGCGTCGAGAAAGCAACGAGGCGGTCGCCTGATGTCGAAGCATCTCGACTTCTTCGTTAATCGAAGCATCCTTCTCGATATACGTATCGCTTTGCGGCACATATGCCTCGGGCTGATAGTAGTCGTAGTACGAGACGAAGTAGACCACGGCGTTGTTGGGAAAGAATTCTTTGAGCTCGCTCGCAAGCTGGGCGGCGAGGGTTTTGTTGGGGGCCATGACCAGCGTTGGCTTACCGAGAGCTTCGATGGTCTTGGCCATGGTAAAGGTCTTGCCCGAGCCGGTCACGCCAAGCAAAACCTGATACCGGTCTCCGTCCCTCACACCCTGCACAAGCGACTCAATGGCCTTAGGCTGTGAACCTGCAGGCTCATAGGGAGACACGACCTCAAACGGTACCTCGGAGCCCTCAACGCCAAAACGTTTGAGCTCTCCGCCAACACGCTCAACTTCAAAATCCGCCATGGATACTCCTAACTCATACATCTGCAGTATACGCAGGCGGCAGGCATAGTCCTATACGAACCGGTCGGGATAGAGGGTCTTATAGCGAATCCAGGCATTATTGACACGAATCAAATAGGCTTGCGTCTCGGGAAAGGCAATCGCGTTATGGAGCGATGTGTTTTGCTGCGCCCACCCATCGACATTGCCCATTCCGGCATTGTAAGCAGCAATAGCGCTATCCGTCGACCCATTGAAATACGTCAACAGGTATGAGAGGTACGCGCACCCAAATTCGATATTCGAAGCGGGGTCATTCAGGTTATCGGCAGAATACTCATCCCCGTCGACAAGGCCCTTAGCGATCATATCCTGAGCGGTTTCGGGCATAAGTTGCATGAGACCTTGGGCGCCCTGGTTTGATTCCGCCTCGGGATCCCAGTTTGATTCCGACTTGATGACGGCACACACCAGATACGGATCGAGATTATGCGAAATACTGGACTGCTTTACATACGCCTCATAGTCAATCGGATAGAACGGTTTAAAGAAAGCGGCGGGAGCACACGAGTAAACGAGCGAGATAAGGCCAAAGACGAAAACGACAACCAGCGGCACAAGGCGATACCACGTAAAGAAATGCGTCTTAGGCATCTGTCGTCTCCTTATCCATAGCATCCATAAGGCCATGGCGAGCAAGCCACGCGTCCAGTTGTTCAAAGAGCGAGCTGTCGCCCGCTGCGTTATCAATCACGGTCGTGGCGAGACTGCAAAGCGAAGACTCATCGGGTTGGCAAGCACAGCGAGCATCAAAATCGGATGGTTCCATACCACGGTGAATAGCGCGTTCGCGACGGACCGCTAAAGGAGCGCTAACAACCATAATTTCATCCGCAAGGCCAAGCGCGTCCTCAAAGCCAGTCGGAGCAGATACTTCGACCGCCGCAAAGGGATAGCGGGGAGACGAAACCGTACAGCAAACAGGATCGAGAATCCTCAGCGAAAGCTGCTCAATAAGAGCGGGGTGCACAATACTATTGAGCCTTGCAACCGTATCGGGAGAAACAAAAGCTCGAGAAGCGAGAACGTTACGTCGAACACCGCCATCCTCGTCCAAAATATCCCAGCCAAACTCTTCAGCAAGAGCATTGACGATATCCGACCCCGGCACGTACAGCGATTTGGCAAGAACGTCTAAATCGATAAGCAGGGCTCCGCGAGATTCCAGAAAGCGGCAGGCAGTCGATTTACCCGAAGCAATATTGCCCAAAACGAAAACGGTAAACATCAAGCCCTCCCTAACGTCAATGCGAGTAATTATCGCGCAAATACAAAGCGACGGTTCAAAAAACAGCCAAACAGTAAGAGAGTCAAAGGAAGAGTCCATTCACAAGGCACAGCTTGTATATAGCGCAAAAAGGGGGAGGCCGCGA
>NZ_JBNPOK010000017.1:0-46716 GCF_050315135.1 Collinsella sp. SGI.033 | reverse complement strand
TTTTGGGACGGGGCTTTTTTAGCTACCCTATCTCAATGAGCGGCTCAAGCTTTAAAGGCCCCAGATTGGGTAGCTAAAAAAGCCCCGTCCCAAAAAGACTACCCGTGCCTTAACTGCCGGCCCTTGTTACATGAAAGCGCCCTCAAGCGGATGTGCTTGAGGGCGCTTCTTGCATGACTAGCTTTCGATATAGTCTTTGAGCTTGCTGGAGCGGCTGGGGTGGCGGAGCTTGGCCAGGGTCTTGGACTCGATCTGGCGGATGCGCTCGCGCGTGACACCAAACTCGCGGCCGACTTCCTCGAGCGTGCGGGGATGTCCGTCGACAAGTCCAAAGCGCAGCTCAATAACCTTGCGCTCACGATCGGCAAGCGAGTCGAGCACCTGGGTGAGCTGCTCCTGCAGCATGGAGAAGCTGGCGGCATCGGGCGGAACGATGGCCTGGGAGTCCTCGATAAAGTCGCCCAGCTGGGAATCCTCTTCCTCACCGATAGGAGTCTCGAGCGACACGGGCTCCTGTGAGATCTTCTGAATCTCGCGGACGCGGTCGGCACTCATGTCCATCTCGGCACCTATCTCCTCGGGGGTCGGGTCGCGACCCAGATCCTGGAGGAGCTGGCGCTGCACGCGGACAAGCTTGTTGATGGTCTCGACCATGTGTACGGGAATACGGATGGTACGGGCCTGGTCGGCGATAGCGCGCGTGATGGCCTGACGGATCCACCACGTGGCGTACGTGGAAAACTTGAAGCCCTTCTGGTAGTCGAACTTCTCGACGGCGCGGATCAGACCGAGGTTGCCCTCCTGGATCAGATCCAGGAACAGCATGCCGCGACCGACGTAGCGCTTGGCGATGGAGACGACCAGACGGAGGTTGGCGCTGATGAGCGCCTGCTTGGCCTCGAGGCCCACGTTCTCGATACGAGTCAGACGACGCATCTCGGCGCGAGTGAGCTCGATCTCGCCCGCCTCGGCGGCCTCGAGCTTCTCGGTGGCCTCGAGACCGGCCTCGATCTTCATGGCCAGATCGACCTCTTCGGAGGCAGTCAGCAGGTCGACCTTGCCGATCTCCTTAAGGTACATACGAACCGGGTCACCGGTCAGCATCACCGTGGAGGCATCGATGCCACGCACGCGAGAACGCGAACGGGACGTGCGGACGGTGCGCTTCTTTTTGCTCTTGCAAGAACCCATCTCGGCATCGGCCTGACGGGCCATTTTAAGCTCATGATCGTCGAGCGAGCCAGAATCATGCTCCTCGTCGTCATCGAAATCGTCGGTATCGTTATCGTCATCGTCGACGTCCATGGGGGCGTCGTCGTTTCCGCTCGCGGAGATAATCTGGATGCCGCTGTTGCGCAGCGCGGAATAGACCGCGTTGAGCTGCTCGTCAGAAACATCGATATCCTTCAGGACGACCTGGATCTCGTCCTCGGTTACCGAAGTCCTGTTTGAGCCGTTGCCCATGAGCTTAGCAACGTAGGATTCCAGCCCAGTACCCGTGCTCTCAGTCTTATTTGGCACAGATTCTCCCTTCGTAGTCCACAGGACACATTACTTTAGCACACACTTACACGTCTATACCCAAAATTCAGACTGGATATAGCAGATAACATGCCGATTGACCACAACATCTAGGCCTGATCGGGACCCGCGGCCTCCAAACCAATCAACCGGAACGGATCGGCCACGCCGCCAATCGATTTCTGGAGCTCGCGCTGGCGCAAAGAATCCTGCGCGGCCTGCATGGTCAATGCACGGCGCGCGTCATCGTCGAGCGACCGGTCCTGGCGCAGCTTGGCCTGAGCAGCCCGCATACGGCGCTTGATGGTGTAAAGCTCAAGCGTATCGAGCATAAAGACGATGTTCGTTTCGGTGGGGTGCTTGCTCGTCGCCGAGATGCGCCCGGCGCTGACAAGCGAAGCCGCCTCGGGACACACCGCGCGCGCGGCGTCCATGCACGCCGCGGGGTCGGTGCCCGGCGGCGTCGCGAGCACGGCCCACGCGATGGACTCGTGACGGGGGTCTACCCACTCAATCGAGCAGATGCGATCGGTGTACGTGCGGAATAGGTCGGGGTAGCTGGTGAGCATCGTCAACAGCTCGCGCTCCCCCGCCAGAGACTTCCGCTCCAGATCGGTCAGCACAATCGGCGTCGCCGGAACGGAAGCGGTCGAAGCAGACCCCGCGGGCGCCGCGTCCATGCCAGCAGGCACATCGATCGGCGGCATATCGTCGACGACCTCGACCGGCGCGGCCCCGTAGGCCTCGAGCGGCACATAGTCGTACGGTTCCTCCTCGACCGGTGCGGATACCGGCGGCGTCGTCCCCGACGCCCAGGCGCCGCGAGATGCCCCCTGCGGACCGGACACCCGACCGCCCGCGCTGCCTGCGCGCTCGGCCTGTGCCCGCTGGCGCTCGTAGTTCTGCTCGCGACGACGCTCGGCGTCCTCGCGCTTGGCGACATCGCGAAACACACGGCCCGAGCTCGAGCGTACCGTCTCCAAATCCAGGCCCAGAAGGTCGGCGATCTGGATAAAGTACGTATCGATCATGTAGCTATCGCGCAGCGGATAGATGAGCGTCAGCGCATCCTCGAGCGCCTTGGCGCGACCGCCCGGCGTGGTAATGTCGCTCGACTCCTGCAGTGAGCGGTACACAAAGTCCATGAGGGGCTCGGCGGCGGCGATACGCGCCTGCAGTGCCTCGCCACCATGCGCGGAGATGAACTCCATAGGGTCGTTGCCGTCGGGAAGCACCACGCAGCGCAGGTCCATCGAGTCCTGCTCTATAAACTGAATCGCGCGGCGCGCGGCCTTTTGACCGGCGGCGTCACCATCGAACATATACACGATGCGCTTGGCAAAACGGGTGAGCGTCTTTACGTGATGTTCCGTCAGCGCCGTACCCAGCGTGGCGACGACGTTTTTGATCCCCGCCTCCCAGCAGGCGATGCAGTCGGTATATCCCTCCACCACGATGGCGGTATCCTGCGCGACGATAAACTCCTTGGCCCAGTTAAAGCCGTAGAGGTTTCTCTTTTTATGAAACACGCTCGTCTCGGCGGTGTTGAGATACTTGGGTTGGCCGTCGCCCATAATACGACCGCCAAAGGCGATGTTATGACCCTGTTCGTCAAAGATGGGAAACATCACGCGGTCGTAAAAACGATCGGCAAGCTGTCCGCGCCCGCGGCTCACGGCCACGTTGGCGTCGATCATCTCCTGCGGGGTAAAGCCCTTCTGCGACAGATGGGCCACCAACATATTGCGACCCGGCGCAAAGCCCAGGCAGTAGCGACGGCAGACGTCGCCACCCATACCGCGGCTGGCAAAGTACTCGCGCGGACGGCTGTCCTTACCGCGCATGAGCATGGTGTGATAGAACTGGGCCGTCTCGGCGCACAGGTCATAGATGCGGGCGCGCTTGGTGCCGCGATCGCGCTGCGTGCCGGTATCGTGCAGCTCAATGCCGGCACGATCGGCCAGGTAACGAATCGACTCGGGAAAGCTCAGGTTCTCGCGCTTCATGATGTAGGTGAAGACGTCGCCGCCCTCGCCACAGCCAAAGCAGTGCCACACCTGCGTAGCGGGGATAATGTGAAACGATGGGGTCTTTTCGCCATGGAAGGGGCAGCAACCCCAAAACTCATGGCCGCGGGGCTTGAGCTCAACCGTTTCCTGCACAATGGCAACCAGGTCGGACGCAGCGCGCACCTGGTCTTTCTCCTCATCGCTAATCACGGATGCCCACCCCCTGCTCACCCAAGTTATGACGGATGTCGTCAATATTACCCTCGACGGTCGCGATAAGCTCGTCCAGCGAATCAAACACGCGCGAAGGACGCAGCCAACGCGTAAACGCCAACGAAACCGAACGTCCATACAGGTCGCCCGCATACCCGATCAAGTTGGCCTCGAGATGCGCCGAGGCGGCATCGTCGGCATACGTCGGCGGCAGGCCCACGTTGACGGCAGCGGGCCACACGGTATCGTCGACCAGCACAAGGCCCTCGTAGACGCCATCGGCAGGCAGCTGGATTCCGTTTGGCACCAGCAGGTTTGCCGTCGGAAATCCCATATCGGAGCCCTCGTGGCGACCGCGAATCACGCCGCCGCGCACCATATAGGGACGGCCGAGTAGATCGGCTGCCAGCTCAACGTGGCCCAAGCTCAGCTCACGTCGAATGCGGGTGGCGCAGATAGCCTCGCCGGCCTCGCACAGCAAATTGTGCCCATACACGTCAACACCGCGCTCGACACCCCATGCCTTCATCTCGGCAACGCCCGAGGCACCGCCGCGGCCCAGCCTAAAATCGCTGCCAACGCGAATGGAGCGAATGTCGACAGCATGCGCCAACAGCTCAAGAAAGCCCACGTGGTCGAGCGACGCTACCGCAGGCGTAAAGGGAACAGCCACCACGGCATCGACCCCAGTCTGAGCCAGGGCATGTAGGCGGTCGGCCGTCGTCATCAATTTTTGAGCGGGCGCAGGGCTCACCACAACATCTGGATCAGGGTCAAACGTTACGACAACCGCTTTGCAGCCGTGGACGCGCGCATCGCGAATGACCGCATCGATCAGCTCACGATGTCCCCTATGCACGCCATCGAACACGCCGATGGCAATCGAGGCGGCACCCATAGACTCGCAGTCACCAAAAGCATCAGCCAAAACGATGCGGGCCTCCGCCGCCGCGCCCACAAAAAATGTGCGCGCGAGCTCGCGAGGGTCCAGCATCATCGAACACCGCCGATCGCCTGCGGAAAGACGTGCTCCATCACAAAGCGACCATCCTCGATACGAGCCAAAGCCTTGAGCCCGCCATCGAGCACCAGCGCAAACGGTGCCTTCGACGCATCGAAGCCGGCGAGCGCGCGATCAATAGGAATACGACGTCCGCACAGTAGATCGTCCGCAAGATTGCCCGGCAAGTCGACACGCGTGGCGCCGAGGGCCGCAATGGGGTCCAAGGCAAAGCCGGCAGCGGACTCGGGAGAAAGCTCCTCGACTGCATGGCAGGCACCGATGGAGACAATGCCAGAAGCGGTACGGCGCAGCGCGGAAATATGCGCGGCACTATCGCAGGCGCGACCCAGGTCGCGAGCGAGCGCACGGATATAGGTGCCCTTGCTCACCGAGAAGGCAACGGTCCAAATGCAGGAATCGCCCTCGCCACTCACGGCGATCAGGTCGGCAGAATATACCTCGACCGGGCGCGCAGGCAACTCAACGGCATTGCCCTCACGTGCAGACTTATAGGCGCGCACGCCGTTGACCGAAATAGCCGAAAACGCCGGCGGAACCTGCATCTGAGGGCCCAGCATGGCGCTCAAGCGCTCACGGGCATAGGCCGGATCGCGCAGCTCGGGTGCAATGGCAACCGTACGGATGGCCTCGCCTTCCGCATCGTCGGTATTGGTCTCGGCGCCAAACGAGATATCGGCGACGTAACTTTTGGTATCGAGGGTAAGCATGCCCAGCAGACGCGTAGCCTGGCCCACGCCCACCACCATGACACCCGACGCCATGGGGTCGAGCGTGCCGGCATGACCGACGCGCCGCTCATGGAGGGCGCGCCGGCACCGCGATACCACGTCGTGGGACGTGCAGCCCACCGGTTTATCGACGGCGAGCAGCATATTCAATTGAGAAGGCGTACGACGAGCCATGTACCATCCAAAAAGTTAAAGCTCGACGGTCACCGAAGCGGGATCCTCCCCCACCAGCTCGGCCAGCATGGGAAGTGCCGCGGTGAGCGTCTCGAAAATCGTTCCGTTATTGGTAAAGCCGGCGGCAGCGTGATGTCCGCCTCCGCCAAAGTTGGCCGCAATCTCGGAGACATCCATGTCGCCCTTGGAGCGCAGGTTTCCGCGCACCTTGGTATCGCCCTCGATGCCCTTAAGGAACAGGCAGACCTCGACACCCATCACCGAGCGCACCACATCGACCAAGCCGTCGCACTCATCCGAAGTGACGCCACATTCCTTAAGGTCGCTTTCGTACGCGTAGCTATACGCCACGCGCCCGTGCGCGACCGTCTTGATGCGGCCCATGACGATGGACTTGAGGTGCAAGAACTCGACGCGCATGCTCTGATAGACCTCGAGCGCGACACGCGCCGGGTCGGCACCGTGCGCCACCAGGCGCGAAGCCGCATGGAACGCAGCGGCATCGGCATTCTGATACTGAAAACGACCGGTATCGGTAACCAGGCCACAGAGCAGACAGGTGGCGATGCGATCGCGAACGACAATGCCGCAATCATCCAAAAAGTGGTCGATGATCATGGCGCACGCCGCAGCATCGACACGCCTCAGGCTTACCTCGGCAAACTCCTCGCGCGCCGGATGGTGGTCAAAGCACACCACATGTTTGGAGCGGCGGAGCACGTCGGCCGAGTTGTTCAGACGCTCGACAACCGGCACATCCACCGAGATAAACAGGTCGGGATCGCCCGTAAAGCTCGAAGCCGGCACCAGACGATCGGCGCCTTCCATAAAGCGGTAAATACGCGGAACGGGATCGTCGTCTGCGAGCAGCAGCGCGATGTCCTTGTCGGGGAACGCCTTCATGAGCGAGAGACCCAAGCCCAACACGGAGCCCAGGGCATCGCCGTCGGGAGAGGTATGACCCGAGATCGCAATGGAGGACGCACCCTCGATAAGCTCGAGGATGCGTCGTTTAATATCTGCAGACTCGCACGAGACGAGGTCGGCGGAATTAGTCATCTAAAGCTGCCTCCTGGGCGGCATCCGCTATGGGATAGCCGTCCTCGTCCTTTTCGATCGCCAGCGTGGCCGGGACATTCTCCAGCGCACGCGTAATGCGCTCGGCCTCATCGGTCGAGCGATCGATGCGAAAATCGAGCTCGGGCGTGACGCGCCAGTCGAGCGAGCGAGCCAACAGGCTGCGAATGCGGCCCTTGGCGCTGGCGAGCGCCTCCATGACCTCATCGTAGCGGCTCGCATCGCATGACACGTACACGCGCGCGAACGAACGGTCCACCGCGACCTCGACCGCGGTCAGGGTGACCAGGTCGAGACGCGGATCGGAAACCTCAAAGAGAAGGATATAACCGAGCTTCTCGCGAAGCTGCTCGCCCAGACGGCGGGTTGCCTGCGTTTGCTTCATAGCGCTACCCCCTACTCGGTACGGGCAACCTGGTCGATACGGTAACCCTCGATCTGGTCGCCGGGCTTGATGTCCTGGAAGTTCTCCAGGCCAATGCCGCCCTCGGAACCGCTCTTGAGGCTCTTGGCCTCGTCCTTGTAGTGGCGCATCGAGGCGATCTTACCGTTAAAGACAACGATGCCGTCGCGCACCAGGCGCACGGAATCGTTCGCGGCGATCTCGCCCTCCTCGACGCGGACACCGGCGGCGATACCGACTTTGGGCACCTTAAAGGTGTCCAGGACGGTCGCGGTACCCGTGGAGACCTCGACCTCGGTGGGCTTGAGCATGCCGATACGGGCAGCGTCGAGCTCCTCGAGGCACTTGTAGATAACGTCGTAGCAACGAATCTCGACGCCCTCGCGCTCGGCAGCGGAGCGGGCCTTACCGTCGGGACGCACGCCAAAGCCAATAATGATGGCGTTGGAGGCGTCGGCCAGGACGACGTCGGTCTCGTTGATGGCACCGACCGCGGAGTGAATCGTGTTGATGCGGACCTCGGACTGATCCATCTTGTCGAGCGAGTCCTGAAGGGCCTCGATGGAGCCCTGGACGTCGGCCTTGATGATCAGGTTGAGCTCCTTGACCTCGGCGTCGGCGATGGTCTCGAAGAGGTTCTCGAGCGTGACGTGCTTCACGCGGCTCTGCTCCTCGATACGGGCCTTGAGCGAGCGCTCATCGGCCAGGGCGCGCGCCTCGCGCTCGTCCTCGAACACGCGGAACTCGTCGCCGGCGTTGGGGACGGACTGCAGGCCCAGGATCTCGACGGCGTCGGAGGGACCGGCCTCGGTGACGGCGCGGCCCTTGGGGTCGAGCATGGCGCGGACGCGGCCATAGGTAAGGCCGGCGACCAGCGTATCGCCCACATGCAGGGTACCGCGGGTCACGAGCACGGTAGCGACCGAGCCGCGGCCCTTGTCGAGCTTGGCCTCGAGGACGTTGCCCGAGGCGAAGGTATCGGGGTTGGCCTTGAGCTCGAGCACGTCGGCCTGGAGCAGCACGGTCTCCAGAAGGTCGTCGATACCGATCTTCTGCTTGGCCGAGATGTTGACGAACATGTTCTGTCCGCCCCACTCCTCGGGGATGACGCCGTACTCGGTGAGTTCCTGGCGCACGCGGTCGGGGTTGGCGCCGGGCTTATCGATCTTGTTGACGGCGACGACGATGGGAACGCCGGCGGCCTTGGCGTGGTTGATCGACTCGACCGTCTGGGGCATGACGCCGTCGTCGGCGGCGACGATCAGGATGACGATGTCGGTCACCTTGGCGCCACGGGCACGCATGGCCGTAAAGGTAGCGTGGCCCGGGGTATCGATGAAGGTGATCTTGCGGTCGTTGATCATGACCTGCGATGCGCCGATGGCCTGGGTAATGCCGCCAGCCTCGCCGGCAGCGACGCCGGTGTGGCGGATGGCGTCGAGCAGGCTCGTCTTGCCGTGGTCGACGTGACCCATGACGGTGACGACCGGGGCGCGGGGCTTAAGGTCGGCGGGATCGTCGTAGAACGAGAAGGTGTTCTCCTCCTCGGGGGTGATGATCCTGATCTGACGGCCCAAGTCGTCGGCAACGAGCTCGACAAGGTCGTCGGACATGGACTGCGTCATGGTGAGCGGGGTGCCCAGCAGGAACAGGCGCTTGATGATGTCGTTGGCCGGAACGTCGAGCGCCTCGGCAAGCTCCTGGACGGTAACGCCCTGGGAGACCTTGATGGCGTCGAGCTCCTCGGGGTTCACGCCCTGGGCCAGCGCCTCCTCAATCTTGCGCTCCTCCTGAGCCCTAGCGGCCTCGCGCTCGCGCTTCTCCTTGCGCTTCTTGCGGCGACCGGTGGACTCGCGAGAGGCCTCCTCGACGGCGGCACGGGCCTCCTCGAGAACCTTCTCGCGGCTGTACTCCTCGGCCTCGCGCGCCATGCGGCTGTAGTGGTCCTCTTCGCTGTTGTGACCACCCTTGCGCTTCTTGCCCTTGCCCTGCTTATCGGGGTTGGGGAAATCCATGCCGGCAGCGACATTGTTGCTGGCGTTGGTGCGATGGCTGTGCGGGCGGCTCTCGGAGGCGTTGCGGTCGTTGCGACGGCCGCCACGACGATCGTTGTTGCCGCCGCGACGGTTGCCGCGCTCGGCCTTGGCCTTGTCCTCGGCGTCCTTCTTCTCCTTGAGCACGGTCTCCTGTGCGGCGATCTGATCGAGCAGCGAACGGAAGCGCGAACCGGAGTCGGAAGCGGGAACGGCGCGGCGCTGGGCCTCGCGAGCAGCCTCCTCCTTTTCGCGGGCAAGGCGCTCCTGCTCGGCCTTCTTCTTGGCCTCGGCCTCGGCACGGGCTGCCTCCTCAGCGGCCTGGGCGGCGGCAAACTGGCGGCGCTCCTCCTCGCGTGCCTTCTCGGCGGCGATGCGCTCGCGCTCGGCCTCGGCGGCACGCGCTGCCTCCTCGGCGGCGGCAGCCTCCTCCTCGGCCTGCTTGGCGGCCTCGACTTCCTGGGCGCGGGCCTCGATCACCGAGGCAAGCTGCTTGCGGACCATGGCAACATAAGCGTCCTCCAGCGCGGAGGAAGCAGACTTAGCGGGAATCTTCATTTCGGCGAGGTGACCCATCAGTTCCTTGGAGGTCATGCCGAACTCTTTGGCCAGGGTGGACACACGGACTTTTGCCATATGACTTCACCTACCCTTTCTGGCACCTTGGGTGCCTAGAGACTGAACGAGCGTGGGATGTGCGCCGGAACCTGTCCAGCGCAACCGCGCGCTAGATCAGGTCCTCCGCATCATCGAAGGCGTCGGTGTCGTGGACACCGCAGAAACGGGAACCGGGACGGGCCTGGTTGCGGCACTGGATGCCGTCCTCGGACACGTACTCGCAGCGACGGGCGTCGTCATCCTCCTCGTCACCGATCAGGTCGGCGGCAGGCTCCTCGTGAACGGGAACGTTCTTGAGGATGTCGGCGGCAAGGGTCTCGGACTTAATGTCGATGTGCCAGCCGGTCAGGCGTGCGGCCAGGCGGGCGTTCTGGCCCTCCTTGCCAATGGCGAGCGAAAGCTGGTCGTCGGGCACGATGACGCCGGCATAGGCCTTCTCCTCGTCGATAAGGACGCGAGTGACCTTGGCGGGCGACAGGGCGTTGGCGACGTAGACGGCCGGATCGGCATCCCAAAGGATGACGTCGACGCGCTCACCGCGCAGCTCACCCACGACGGCGCGCACACGGCTGCCCTTGGGACCGACGCAGGCGCCCACGGGATCCAGGCGGTCATCGAGCGAGTGGACGGCGACCTTGGAGCGCTGGCCGGGCTCGCGGGCGATCGACTTGATCTGGACGGTGCCCTCATAGATCTCGGGCACCTCCTGCTCAAACAGACGACGCATGAGCTCGGGGTGGGTACGCGAGATAACGATCGGCGGACGGCTGTGCTCGCCGCGGACCGGCGGAAGCGTGGAGTTGGGGTCGCGAACGTCAATGATCACGGCCTTGATGTGCTGGTTGTGCAGATAGCGCTCGCCCATGGGGCGCTCGTTGCGCTCGTTCTCGTAGCGGCGCTGATCAAAGTGCGGAAGCTCGGCCTCGACGCCTTCGCGGATCTTGACGATCGTAAAGTCGGGTGTGGACTGCAGTACGGTACCGCTGATGAGGTCGCCGATACGGCCGGAGAACTCCTCGTAGATCTGCTCGCGGGCGGAGTTGCGCACGATGGCGTTGATCTCGGCCTTGGCGTGCTGGGCGGCGATGCGGCTGGTGTTCTTGGGGGTGACGTCGATTTCCTCGAACTCGGTGAAGTTGCCCTCCTCGTCCATGGAATCGTCGATCGGCTCCAGGCGGTAGACATAGATCTTGCCGGTGGTGCGGTCGATGGTCACCTTGGCGCCCCACTCAAGATGCAGGATCTCGGCATAGCTCTTGGCGAGCGACTGCTCCAGACGGTCGATCAGGTAGAGCTGGTCGATGTGCTTCTCCTGGCAAAGCTCCATCAGGGCGGACATCATGTCGGATGCTGCCATGTTAGTTTCCTTCCTTCGCGGGCTTGAAGTCATAGACGGGCTTCAACTTACACTTTTTAACATCGGAAAAATCGAGGGTGACAGACTCGCCGTCCTCGAGCTCGAGGGTTACGTTGGTCTCGGTCGCGGCGGCAATCTTGCCGGAGTACTTGCGACGGCCCTCGGTGGCGGTGGAGGAAAGCTCGCAGTCCTCGCCCACAAAGCGGACAAAGTCACGCGGACGGCGCAGCGGGCGCGCCATACCCGCGCTCGACACCTCGAGCGTATAGCTCGAAGAGATGGGGTCGAGCTCCTCGATCACGTCGCCGACCCACTTGGTGTTGGCCGTGACGTCGTTGAGCGACAGGCTCTGACCCTCGGCACCCTCGATACGCACACGCACGCAGGGGGCCTTGGTGGCACCCACGAGCTCAACGTCGACAATATCGACATCGTGCTGGGGGGCGACGGCCTCGAGCGCGTCGATGATCGCCTGCTCGGTCTTGGTCTTGACCATTGCGGCACCTCCATCCATACAAAAAAGAAGCGGGGCCGAAACCCCACTTCTTTCAATTACAACTTCATTTGCAAGCAAACTATACCAATACCTGCGAAAACGTGCAACCATAGCACAAACCCGCAGGTCAGCGTGAGCACAGGTTCTCCACAAGAAATGGATAATTGGGTGTAGTCGCAAGTATCCATATCCAAAAAGAGGGACGACCCAGCCGGATCGTCCCTCGTCTATTGTGCATCAACTATATGCGCAAGGTTTACTTAACCACCAGGTTGACCAGCTTGCCGGGCACGCAGATGGCCTTGACGACCGTCTTGCCCTCGAGCCACTTGGCAACAGCGGCCTCGGCGGCAGCCTGCATCTCCTCGTTGGAGGCATCGCGGGCCACATCGATGCGGCCGCGGACCTTACCGAGCACCTGGACCACGATCTGCACCGTGTCCTCGATGGACTCGGCCAGGTCAAACTCGGGCCAGGCGGCGGTGTAGGCGTTGCCCTCGCAGCCGAGTGCCTCGTGCCACAGCTCGTCGGCCCAGAACGGGCAGATGGGGGCCAGGACGCTCACGATGTCCTTGGCCACGCCGTAGCACAGTGCCTTGTCGCGCGATGCGCCCTCGGTGGCGTTGAGGTAGGCGCTCGCCGCGTTGACGAGCTCCATGACGGCCGAGATCGCGGTGTTAAACTGGCCGCGATCGAAGTCCTCAGTGCACTTGGCGATGGTGCGGTGACGCTCGCGATAGAGCTTCATCGCGGTCTCGTCGAGCACGGACTTGTCGAAGGCAACGTTGGCATCACCCGACTGGACAAGCTGCCACACGATACGCCAGGCGCGCTTGATAAAGCGGTTGGCACCCTCGACGG
The DNA here is from genome assembly GCF_050315135.1 of Collinsella sp. SGI.033. Lineage (NCBI taxonomy): Bacteria > Bacillati > Actinomycetota > Coriobacteriia > Coriobacteriales > Coriobacteriaceae > Collinsella > Collinsella sp. SGI.033. Next base: position 34,202 of record NZ_JBNPOK010000017.1, on the reverse strand, counting down.
CCTTGGGATCCCAGTCAAAGTCCTTCTCGGGCGGGGCGATAAACAGGATCGCCAGACGCATGGTGTCGGCGCCGTAGGGCTCGATAACCGAGCTCGGAGGCACGACGTTGCCCTTGGACTTGGACATGGTGTCGCCGTTCTCGTCCTTGACCATGCCCTGGCACAGCAGGTTGGTAAAGGGCTCGTCCACGCTGAGCAGACCCAGGTCGCGCAGCGCCTTGGTAAAGAAGCGGCTGTAGAGCAGGTGCAAAATGGCGTGCTCGATGCCGCCGATGTAGTTATCGACGGGCATCCAACGGTCTGCCGCCTCGCGGGAGAAGGGCAGCTCGGTGTTGTGCGGGTCGGTATAGCGCAGGTAATACCAGCTGGAGCAGGTGAAGGTGTCCATGGTATCGGTCTCGCGCTTGGCCGGGCGGCCGCAGACCGGGCAGGTGGTCTCGTAGAAGTCCTTGCACTCGGCGAGGGTCTCACCGGCGCCCAGGTCCAGGTTCTCGGGCAGCGTCACCGGCAGCTGGTCCTCGGGCACGGGCACAATGCCGCAGTGCTCGCAATGGATGGCCGGGATGGGGTTGCCCCAATAGCGCTGACGGCTGATGAGCCAGTCACGCAGGCGGAACTCGACCTTGCGACGACCGCAGCCCATGGCCTCGAGGTCAGCCACGATGGCAGCCTCGCCCTCGGAGTGCTTACCGCCGCGCATGCCGGTGTACTTGCCGGACTGGACGAGCGTGCCCTCGGCAGCGTGGGCGCAATCCCAGTCGACGGTCTCGGCATGGAAGGTATCGATGGTCTCGCCACTGGCCTCGACGGCAGCGCGGTCGTTATCGTCCAGGATGATCGGGACGATCGGGAGGTCGTACTTGCGGGCAAACTCAAAGTCGCGCTGGTCGCCGCAGGGAACGGCCATGACGGCGCCGGTGCCGTAATCGGCAACGACATAGTCGGCAACCCACACGGGAACCTTCTCGCCGTTGACGGGGTTAACCACGTAGCGGCCCGTAAAGGCACCGTGCTTCTCGAGGGTGCCCTGGGCACGCTCGACGGCAGAGATATGCTTGGAGTCCTCGACGATCTTGGTCACGGCCTCCTCGTACTCCGTGCCCTCGACGAGCTCGTGCAGACGAGCGTACTCGGGAGCCAAGACAAAGAAGGAGACGCCAAAGAGCGTGTCGGCACGCGTGGTGAAGACGGTGATCTTGCCCTCGTCGCCCTCGATGGGATCGCCGTTGGCATCACACAGGGTAAAGTCGACCTCGGCGCCCTCGGAGCGGCCGATCCAGTTGGCCTGCATCTGCTTAACGCGCTCGGGCCAGCCGGGGAGCTTCTCCAGATCGTCGAGCAGCTCCTGGGAGTACTCGGTAATCTTGTAGTACCACTGCTCAAGGTCGCGCTTCTCGGGCTCGGTGCCGCAGCGCCAGCACTTGCCCTCGGTAACCTGCTCGTTGGCCAGAACGGTCTTGCAGTTGGGGCACCAGTTGACCGGGTTCTTCTTGCGGTAGACCAGGCCCTTTTCCCACATCTTCTCAAAGATCCACTGACCCCAGCGGTAGTAGTCGGGGCTGCAGGTCTTGACCATGCGATCCAGATCGTAGGAGAAGCCCATGCGCTTCATCGTGGCGAGCGCCTGGTCCATGTTCTTATACGTCCAGGCGGCAGCCTGCGTGTTGTGCTTGATGGCGGCGTTCTCGGCGGGCAGGCCAAAGGCGTCAAAGCCAATGGGATGCAGCACGTCAAAGCCGCGCATACGGGCCTGACGGGCCATGGCATCGCCGATGGTATAGTTGCGCGCGTGGCCCATGTGCAGATCGCCCGAAGGATACGGGAACATCTCGAGCACGTACTTCTTGGGCTTGCTGGCGTCGGTATCGACGGCAAAGAGGTTGGAGTCCTCCCAGGCCTTCATCCACTTGGACTCAATGGCCTGCGCGTCGTAGGCAGGGATCTCGTCCTTATGATCTGTGCAATCGCACATATCAGCTCCTTTAATCTTAGCTGGGGTCGGTCGGCTTGGCTTTGTTCGCTACTGCGGACAGTCCTGCGCAAGACGAAGAGCACATTAAGTGCTCTTCTTTGCGTGCGGAACTTGTAGCGAACAAAGCCAAGCCGACCGACCCTAAGGTTAACTTGACTGATGATAGCAAATACGACAAGCGAGATGCCTGCGACTTGCAGGCATCTCGCTTTATCTTAATAACGTGGTTGGAACTCAACCTTTATGTGCGGCTCTTATCCTATCGATAAGACACAGACTGCTGCGAATCCTTGACGACTACGTCGTGGGCGCCGCCTTCGACGATCGAGGTCGAGCTCACCAGGGTCAGGCGTGCCTTTTTCTGGAGCTCGGGGATCGAGAGGGCGCCGCAGTTGCACATCGTGGACTTGATCTTGTAGAGCGTGCCGCCCACGCCGTCCTTAAGGGAGCCGGCGTAGGGAACGTAGGAGTCGACGCCCTCGACGAAGCTGAGCTTTGCGGCGCCGCCCAGGTCGTAGCGCTGCCAGTTGCGGGCACGCGCAGAACCCTCGCCCCAGTACTCCTTCATGTACTGACCGTTGACGTTGACGCGCTCGGTCGGGCTCTCGTCAAAGCGGGCGAAGTAGCGGCCCAGCATCATAAAGTCGGCACCCATGGCAAGGGCGAGCGTCATGTGGTAGTCGTAGACGATACCGCCGTCGGAGCACACGGGAACGTAGACGCCGGTCTCCTCGTAGTACTCGTCGCGAGCGCGGCAGACGTCGATCAGCGCGGTAGCCTGGCCACGGCCGATACCCTTGGTCTCGCGGGTAATGCAGATGGAACCGCCGCCGATACCGACCTTGATGAAGTCGGCACCGCAGTCGGCCAAAAAGCGGAAGCCCTCGGCGTCAACGACGTTGCCGGCACCGACCTTGACGTCCTCGCCGTAGTTGGCGCGGATCCACTCGATGGTGCGCTTCTGCCACTCGCTGAAGCCCTCGGAAGAGTCGATGCACAGGACATCGGCGCCGGCCTCGATGAGCAGCGGCACGCGCTCGGCATAGTCGCGGGTGTTGATGCCGGCGCCGACCATGTAGCGCTTGTCGCCGTCGAGCAGCTCGTTGGGGTTGGTCTTGTGGCTGTCGTAGTCCTTGCGGAAGACAATGCCCATAAGGTGATCGTTGTCGTCGACGATGGGCAGGGCGTTGAGCTTGTTGTCCCAGATGACGTCGTTGGCAACCTTGAGGCTGATGTTCTTGTCGCCCACGATGAGCTGCTCACGCGGGGTCATGAACTCGGAGACCTTCTTTTGGTGGTCATCGCGGCTGGGACGATAGTCACGGCTGGTAACGATACCCAGGAGTTTGCCCTTGGGAGTGCCGTCGTCGGTGACCGGCATGGTGGAGTGACCGGTCTTCTCCTTGAGCTCGATGACCTGCTCCATGGTCATGTCGGGGGTCAGCGTGGAATCGGACTGGACAAAGCCGGCCTTGTGATCCTTGACGGCCTTGACCATGGCGGCCTCGGACTCGGGGGTCTGGGAACCGTAAATGAAGGACAGGCCACCCTCGGTAGCGAGCGCGACACCCATGTCGACGCCCGAGACGGACTGCATGATGGCGGAAACCATGGGGATGTTCAGGGTGATTGCCGGCTTCTCGCCGCGCTTAAAGCGGGTTAGCGGCGTCTTAAGAGAGACGTTGTTGGGGATGCACTGCGAGGACGAATAACCAGGGACCAGCAGATACTCCGAAAACGTGTGGGACTCACCGGGAAAGAACGTAGCCATGTTTCTCCTTTTTCCATGCGACCGGTCGGCTGCAGGCCTCGTAGGACCCAGCCCAACCTTGGGCGCCCAATACTGGGCAAGTATCTTAACGCACTTTGACTGCTACAATGCATGACTTAAGAAGAGCACACGAGGGTTTAACGCAGGCTTTGCGTTTGCCCAGCAAACACTTTAGCGGAGAGACGTGGAGCGCATGGAGTACAAGACGACGGCAAAACTGGTCATTCAGTCGTGCGACAAAGATCTGCCGGGCGTGTTCGGCCACGGCTGCGTCTTGCTGCTGCAGGGTATCGCCCGCGAACACTCGCTCAACCGCGCCGCCAAGAGCATGGGCATGGCCTATTCCAAGGCATGGCGCATTGTGAACGAGGCCGAGGGGCAGCTGGGGTGCAAGCTCATCGAGCGCGACGGCGCCCGCGGGAGCTCGCTCACCCCCGCCGGCGAGCGAGCCATAGCGGCCTACGAGGAGCTGCAGGCCGACATCAACGAAGTCATAGCCGCAAGGGCCAACGACCTGATCGACACCATCAAAGAGTAGCTAATTTGGGACGGGGCTTTTTTAGCTACCCATCCAGAGCATTCTTAACTCATAGCCAAAAATTGACATTGGGTAGCTAAAAAAGCCCCGTCCCAAATTAGCTACTTGCGGAGGGCGTTATCGAGGGCGGCGGCTACCGTCAGGGGGTCGTCGGTGCCGGCGAAGAGGCGGATGGTGTCCCCCTGCTTGCCACGTGGGGCCGAAAGACGCGTCGTTGCGCCGCCGGCAGGCGATGTGCGAAACTCCCCCGGCAAAGCGTCGAACAGCTCTCCCGCGCTACGCTCGATAAGGTCAAACTCAACTGCCGGGCCAAAGCCATGCTCGAGGATTCCCGTTGCAACCGCATGGTCAGGATGCGAGCTCAGCCCGGGATAGCGCACGTTGCACACCATCTCGTTCGCGGCCAGATACTCGGCCAGCGCACGGGCGCGGTCGAAATGCGCCTGCATGCGAGCGTTAAGCGAGGAAAACCCGCGCTCCAGCACGTCGGCCTCCTCAGCAGAAAGATCGAGCGCCGACGCACCGCAGCCCGCAAACAACGCATGCGCGCACTCAGCCGCGGCATCCACACGATGGCGCTTGAGCTGCGATCGCGCCACCGAAGCGGCAACGAGCTTACGCGGGGCCTTACCGGCACACACGCGGTCGAGTGCCTCGAGCGACAGCACGGCGCCCAAGCTCAGCGGATTGCAGCCAAAGACGTCAGCCACGGTGTTGTCAACAACCAGCAGCGCATGGGCCTCACGCGCGGCGCGGCCTAACGCGCGCAAATCGGGCACACGCAGACCGAACGCGCCAATGGAGTTGGCGAACCACCACAGGTGCGGCCCCTCGGCATCAAGCGAAGCATCAAAGCCCTCGGACGCAGCAGCAAACGCCTCGGCGGACGGCGAGCCCACCAGCACGACATCGCAGCCCTCAAAGGCGCAAGCAAACGCTTCGGCAAAGTCATCCGCAAAGGCCACCAGGCGATCGCCGGGGCGCACAATCCCCAACAGAGACAGCGCCGCCGGCACATGCGAGGCTGCAACCAGTCGCGCCTCGCGCGCGCCAGCCCTTGCAGCCCAGGCCTCTTCTAGCTGTTGTGCGTCCACGTGACACCGTCCCTTCAAAACAAAAGCCCACGATGCGGATGTTTCCCCAATCTACTCGCTAGGGTTCTAGCCGTGGTATTCGCCGTTGTATTGGATGAGCGTTAGGTCCTCCACGCCATCGAGGGCACGGATGGCGTCGGCATAGGGCATATCTACACCGTCAGAGAACACCTCGACGGCCATCTCCACCTTGTCGCCGCGCATAGTCTTGGACTTAACGGTGAACTTGGTGCGCCCAAACGCGCGCACGATATCGTCGCCAGTGGTCTGGCCCGTGTAGTGAATGACCATCATGTACACGCGCGACTTGTCCTGGCGGCTCGCAAAGCCGGCGATCATCAGCACGATCACTGCTGCCGTGAGCCCCACGAGTGCATACATGCCGGCTCCCGCCGTAATGCCCGTGGTAATGGACCAAAACAGATACAGCAGGTCGAGCGGGTCCTTGACCGCCGTACGGTAGCGGACGATGGACAGAGCACCGACCATACCAAGCGAGATGACCACGTTTGTCGAGATCGCGAGCGTGACCATGCAGGTGAGCACGCACATGCCCACGAGCGTCACGGCAAAGCTACGCGAATACACCACGCCGGTAAAAAAGCGCTTGTACACGTAATAGATCAGGATGCCCATGGCGAGCGCCACGAGCAGCGACAGGCCGATCTTGGCAGGGTCGACCTGACCAAACGCCTCCAAGACGGAGTTCTTAAAAAAGTCCCTGGTGCTCATGGTCTAAATATCCCCTCGGTTCTCAAAATCCGATTCCCAGTAGTCAAAACCGCGCAGGTAGGCGGTCTTTTCGTAACACAGGCAGTACTTGGAGACCGCCGTAAGCTCGGCCGCGCCCGGCGGCACCATATCGCGCACCAGCTGCGGACAAAACTCGGTAAACTTGACCTCCATCACCAGCTTGCCGGGCTCCAGCACGGGCAGCGCGGGCAAGGTCGCGTCAAAGATGTCAAAGCTACCCACCGCGGCACGCACGTTCATGTCAAACGTAATGCGCACGGTGCCCTCATCCATCACCCACGGCTCGCGCTCGTAGTCCACGATGGTCCGCGGGCGCATCATGTTGCAGATACACTCGATGTAGAACTCGCGGCAGAGTTGGTGCGGGCTCCTCAGCAAAAAGCCGTAGTCGCCAGCCAGGATCTGCTCAAACTCGCCGCGCGTGAGCGGCGCGTCCTCCTTGTAGATCCAGCTGCCGTACTTCTTTTTGCGCTCGAGCTTAATCACCCTGTCGCTGCCGTTATAGATGCGCACGCGATACTTTTTGCGCATGAGAATACCGGCGTCTTTTTCCTCGTAGGCCGAGTTGCAGTAGTCGTCAAAGTACAGGCTGCGAATGGTGTAACCACCCGAGCGCGCATGCTTGTCCAGTTTAAAAACCGGCGCCATGCGACAGGCAAGCGCGGAGTGCTCGCCCTCGTTAATGAGATATTTGAGCTCGTGGCGATAACGCTCCTGCGTGGCACGCGCAGGCGGGGCCGCCAGGCGCTCAAGCAACGCGCTAGCCCTCCTCATACGTGTCCTCCACGACCTTACCGCCGTCTTGCACGTAAAAGCACTTCATGCCGTACTGCTTGCCATCGTCGGTCACATAGCAGTCAAACGCATCTTGCGTATAGCCATCGGAGTTGGTGGCACGCACGCGCACAAAGTACTGGCCGGTATCGGGCGCATCGCACGTTACCTCCGGCAGCAGCACGTCCTCGGCCTTAAAGACCACATCGGTAATGGCATAGTCGCGCGCCAGTTCCACGGTATAGCGAATATCGCGCGCCTCAAAGTCGTAAGACGCATCCCAGTTAATGCGCAGTTTGCCGTTCTCGACCTGCGGCACGCCGATGTAGAACGGCATGGGCTTTTTATAGCTTTCGCAATAGCTCTTGTAGTTCTCCTCGATCTCGGAGGGAATCGCCGCGGCGATCTGCTCGTATTGGTCCTTGGTGACAGGCAGATTGTCGATATCGGGCGAGGCAAAGACCAGGGATTCGGTAACCTCACGGTAGTGCTTGATCATCCTGGCCAGACGTTCCTCGGTCAAATACGAGCGCAAGTCCTTGACGGCACGGTCGAGTTCGCTGCGGAACGACTTACTGCGCAACGCGCGGTTAAACAGCACGTTGCCCCAGTAGTTGCTCACGCCGCGCTCCCAGTTCACAAAGTCCGAGAACCCCTTCAGGCTCAGCTCAAGCTTACGCAGCATGCTGTCGTTATCCCAAGCCAAAAAGTACCAGGTATTTGAGTTGAGCGGGCTGTACAGATAGCAGTTACGGCTCTGCGTATCGCAGTTGCCCGTCAGGATCTGAAACGCCAGCCAATAGACCAGATTCTCGGTATCAAAGTAGGTGTCGAGCACGTCCTCGATCTTTTGAGTGTCATCGTTGAGCGCATCGAGCATCTCGATGAGCTTGGTGTGGTCCGAGTTGCCCTTAATCTCGAGCATGCTCTCAAAAGCCGCCTGGTTGTAATCGGGATCGTCGGCAAGCTTAATGATGTCCTCGTAGCGATAGAACTCAAAGAAGTTCAACTTGTACAGGTGTCCATTCTTATCTAGGCCATGTGCCTTAAGCGCCGTCTTATTAAGCTGCTCTACCTGTGTAAACAGGCCGTAGTCCTCGAAGGTGTCGTTGGACTTTTCGGTCTGGTCGCACACCCACAGGTGCACAAACTGCGTGCGCAGGCCCATCATCTGGGGAATGCCACGGATCAGATCGTAGGCCATCTTGTTACGGAAGCGCAAGCCCTCGCCCATGTGCTTGTTAAGCGCAATCGCGCGCTGCTGGCGCCAGGTACCCTTGCCCTTTTTGAGCTCCACCTTGTAATTTTTCTGACCATAACGGCTCGACGTCTGACCGCGCACTTGCACGGTAGCATTGGGCGCTTCCTCGCCATAGCCAACCTCGCCGGCAACTGGGCCGTCTTCGTCGCCCGCCTGCAAAAGGCCCATAACCTGATAGCGCGCCACGCCCATGTCGGCATAGTCGTACACCGAGTACGTGTTGATCTCGGCCCAGCTGTGGTCCGTGTTCTCGGAGCTGTTGCCGCGCGAGACCGTCAGGTACATGGTCACAATGCCCGAGTCGTCGTAGACCTCGTAGAGCTCGTCCTTGTCGCGCAGGTGCTTGACCTCATTCGAGGCCTCGGCCTTGTTAATCTTGCCCTGCTTTTTGACCTTTTTGGTCGAGGAGTCTTCCTGCACCGAGCAGCCCGAAAGCAACAGCGCACCGGTAGCCGCTTCAATCAGGCGACGGCGAGACATCATCCTATCGGTCATCAGAACCTCCCCAATGGTTGTGATACACACGGACCACCGTGCGTTCAAACGCGCCATGTGGCTCCCGCTCCATGCGCTATTCCTCATAGCGCCCCTCAACATGCTCGAGCATGCGGCCCAACTCGGTAAACCAGCCTTCTTTGTCGGTCGCCACCATGGGCTGTTGACTCAGAATACGATACGGCAAGTTGGCAGTATAGGTATCGAGCCGCATCAGCGCCACGATAAAAAACACCGCCGCACCCAACAAAAAGCCAAAGCCGTAAAACTGCTGCGGCAAGAGCAGCGACACAGCAGTCGCCAGCCCCGCCACACCGGCAAACAGGCCCGAGGCCAGCACGGCCCCTTTGTAGTCGGTAAAGTACAGCAAGATAAGCATCACCGTATTGCCCACGGCATACAGGCCATAGCCCACGCATAGCGTGCGAAAATACCCGTGCATAAGACTGTTAAAGCCCAGCGGCAGGGCCGAGAGTACCGTGGTCTCGAGCGAGATGACCGCCGCGGTCACAAACAGCTGCTTGAGCGCGCAAAAGCGCAGTTCGCTGTTGAGCGTGGAGAGCATCTCCTCCTCGGCCACCACAATATCGCCCACCACGCCACCGTCGTTGAACAGGCTGTAGTAGTCGCGGTAGCGCGGGTAAAAGTTGACCTCGACCGAGACCACAAAGTTGACGGTCGTCACCAGGATCGTCAAAAACGCGATGAGCGCCGGAACATCGTGGTAGGGCGCGCCATAAAACAAGCCCTTGACCTGCACGCCAATGGGGCCGGCCCAAATAATTACCAGGTGCGCAAAGAGTCCCAGGTTGGTAAATAGACCCGTGAGCGCCAGCGGCATAAACTGATCGAGCCAGCGCAAAAAGAGCCAGGGACTGCGGTCGCTCTGTGGAAAATACCGGTACAGCAGCACCACGTCCCAGGCGAGCATGACGCCGTAGCCCAGGGCGATTGATGCCAACAGGCTCTCAACCGGCGGCAGCCCCAGTGCCAGCGCTGCCAGAGCGCACAGGAACGCCACGCCAATGGCAGCCGCAAAGCTGCACAGAATGCCACGGTAATCCTTGATGGCCGTGAGATAGCTCATGCCGTTCCAGTTGACGATCATAATGTTGAACAGCCACAGGCACAGCAGCCCCTGCAGCAGTGTGGCGCCCGAGAACAGCAAAAAGACGCCGTAGAGCACCGTGCCCGCAACGAGCATGATGGCGTTGGAGCCCCAAAACGAGGGCAAGACCTCTTCTTCGCGCTCGGCAAAGAGCATGTCCGCCAAAAAGCGCGTGACGGGCATGGAGAAAAAGCTGGTGAGCGTAAGCGACGCTAGCAGCGTATAGGTCACCATGCACACCAGCAAATCCTGGCTGGCGCGCCCCACGCCCCACAAACCGCACAGCACCAAGATACCCACCTGGAGCAGCACGCCCAGCAGCATGGGGCCCGTGCACACAATGCCGGCGTAGCCGTAGGCGCGCATCGTGGCAAACAGACCCTTGCGCCTAAACAGGCGTTTGAGCTCAAAACCGATTCCGGCCACCGGCTACTCCCCCTCTCTGGACAGGTCAAACGCACGCGCCGTCTCGTCGTACAGCGCGCGATAGTTGGCGAGCATCTGCTCGTGCAAAAAGTACGTGGCAACGCGACGCTGGCCGCGCTCCCCCATCTCAATGCGGCGGGCGCGGCTTGCGCACATGCGCTCCATGGCATCGGCCAGACCTTTGCGATACATGGGCGGGCTCACGAATCCAGCCACACCAAAGTCATCGCCCGGGGCGCCTTCGAGCAGCTCACGGCAGCAGCCCACCTCGGTCGTCACGCAGGGACGACGCGCGGCAAGCGACTCCAGCACGCTGAGCGGCTGGCCCTCGGAGATGCTCGTCAAAATGGTAAAGTCCAGCTTTTCCATGTACTCGACCACGTTGACGCGGCCGGTAAAGATCAGGTCGCGCACGCCCAGGGTATCGACCAGCGCATGGCACTCGGCACCGTATTCCTCGTCGTCCACGCCGCCCATAATGTGCAGGCGCACCTTAGGGACGCGCTCGTGCAGCTCAAAGAACGCATAGATCATGGTCTTGACGTCCTTAATGGGCGCCAGGCGCACCACCGCGCCAATGTCCACCCAGCCGTCATCGGGCTTTAAGGGAATGTCCTTAAAGCGGTCGAACTGGATTCCGTTGGGTATGACCAGGCATTTATCCGCGTCGCAGCCCATATCGATCTGCGTCTTGCGTGCATTGTGAAACAGGCTCGTCACGCGGAAGGCGCGGCGGTAGATCTCCTCCGAAAGCAGGTAGAAATAGCGAATCCAGCGGTCCTTAAACGACGGCACCACCCAGTCGGCGCGAATGATCTCCTCCTCGCGCTCGCGCGTGTAGATGCCGTGCTCGGTGAGCAGCACCGGTGCATGGGAAACGCTAGAGCCCAGGCAAGCGAGAAGGCCGCCGTATCCGGTCGAGATGGCGTGGTACACATCGGCCACCGGCACCTCGCTGCCCAGCAGGTAGAGCACGGGCAGCAGCATAGAGCGCATGGTGTGGAATGCATCGGCAAAGGGCGTGTAGGGGTACTCTGTCAGACACACGTCGCGGAAAATATCCATAAACGTGCGGCTCTGCAAAAACGAGAGTGGATGCACGCGGCGACGCTGGAAGATATCGAACAGCACGTCCCAGTCCGGATTAGAGAGCGACACCAGGCGGCGCAACGCCTTGCGCTCACAGTCATTAAAATCGACCTCTTCTTGCTCGCCCGAAAGATGCAGAGCGTCGTCCAGAAACACCTCGTGCACCTCGGCCACGTTGCCGGGCAGCTCGTAGACAAACTTGCCGCGGTCGGCAGCATGCGCGCCGATCACCCATAGCACAAACTCGTGCTCGGGCATAGCCGTAATGTAGCCGTGCATCCAGTTAGACACGCCGCCGTACACATAGGGGTAGCAGCCCTCGAGCACCAAACAGATTCTCATTGACCGCTACCCTCCTTGCGCGCGATCGTCACCGTCTTGTCCGTGGCTTTGACCAGGTACAGGTCGCCCGTCAGATGCGTAATCTCGCCACCCGTGACTGCTCCCGGCTCGCCGTTGTTGGCACGGAACATGAGCCACGCCTCATCGTGGAAATTGCCCAGGTTGAGCGTCCAGGCATCCACGCTTGTATCCACGCTCACCGTTACGGACGAAAAACGCTGGATGGCGCCCGAGCATTCCGAGCCGGTCTGGCGACGCAGGTCGGGCGCCGACTTGGTAAGCCAGTCCAGGTAGTCGGTCAGGCCGCCCTTGTAGACCTCCCAGCCTTGCCTGGCGCCGCGATCGGGATCGAGCAGGTCGTCCGGGTGCATAAAGTGCGTGCTCACGTAGTGCATGTTGAGCTCGGACACGGCAGCCAGGCGCATATAGGAATCGTCGACCATGCCGCCCGAGACAATACGCGGCTGCTCCACAATGCCATCGCTCGCCACGCCAAACTCCTGCACGTATGGAAGATCCGTACCATCCTCAAAATACGTACTGGCGATGGTCTTAATGCGCGGCACGTCCTCGCCAATAATCTTGCGAGCGCGGACCGAAAGGATGTTTGACGGCGGCACGTAGACCGAGCCGTGCGCGTTGGGCAGCACCTCGTCCTGAAAGGCGATAAGCTCATTAAGCGATGCGACGAGCGTCTCCTTGTTCTTCCACGTCTTGTAATCGTACAGCGTGCCATAGTCGGTGTCCCAAAGCGCCAGCGGCTGATGGTTGTAGCCGCAAAAGCCCAGCTCTCCGCCCATTTGCAGCAGCATGCCGCCAAAATAGCGGAACTGCGTGGTATCGGCCTGGCGCGCGGGCTCGGTCCGATTGACCGCGTCCTCGTAGTTTTCGATCATCACGCCGGTATAGCGAATGCCGTATTTTTGCGCGAGCTTTTGCAGATCGGGCCACCAGACCTTGGCATAAAAGTCGGCGATGGAAAGCCCGTAGTCGCGCTTGATGTAGGTGCCGTCGCCCGAGGGCACGGGGCTGGGAAAGTCATCCAGATAGAAGACGGCGCTGTTGATGACCGGGTAGGCCGTGGCATCGCCGAGCAAGCTGATCGCCGCGGCGTAAAACCCGCGCATGACCTTGCTGTAAATGCCAAAGTTGCACACCACGGTATGTCCGCTGCCGCAATCGCTCGACCAAACAAGGGGCGTACCCGTATCGCCGGTTTTGGCCCACACGTGCGCCGTCTCGCGCAGCGAAACCAGCAGTGACGATTTAAAGGGGTCCGACAACTCGTAGCGCTGGCCACCACCGATCATAAAGTCCTTGCTCGGGACGATACTTTCTGCCGTGGTGTACTCATATCCAACGGTATCGATGCCAAACTTGGGTGCAACGGCTTGCATATAGCCGGAGTTCTCCGGCGTCATACCCAGCATGAGCGAGCCGCCGGCATTCACCCAGCTCATCAGGTCGGTGAGGTGCGTGCCCAGCGCATCGAGGGATGGCATAAGCAAAATCACGCGGTCAAACGACGTCAGCGAGGGAATGGCATCCGCGCCATCCAGGGCAAGGTCCACGTCGCGGTGCGCGATCTTCATGTCGAGCAGAATCTGGTCGAACTGCTCCTTTACGTCCTCGACACCCGCCTGGTCGGAATCAGTAATGACCAGGCACGTGGGCTTTTGACCAAATATTGCCGAGGAGGCCGGCACCGCATCGTTGGCGGCAAGCATCCCCAGCTTATGCTGGCCCGCACTGTACTGCACGCCGGTACGCTCCACCAGCAGCACGGCGGCCATGGCAATAAAGACCGCCCACACCACGAGCAGGCCCCTCCAGCGAAAATGGCCCGCACGGTCGCGGATATGCTGAACCACGCTCATCGGGCCTCCTCCCCGTCGCGCCAAAAAGCCAGCTCCTCGCGGTTGGCGGCGCTCAAGTACACATGCTGTTTGTCGATCGCATCGATCACGCGGTGGACCTCGTCACCGTCGCGGCGCATCACGGCCAGGCGCAGGCAAAGCATCCAAACCTCCTGCTCCTCGGGCGCGTCGAGCACGAGCTGGTCGGTCACGGCCTGCGCCTCGTCGATCTGGTCGACATCGGCCAGCGCCGCGGCATACCGAATGCGCAGCTCAAAGGTGTCCTCGCGCTCACAGCGGCGCGCAAGCAGACGTGCGTACTGTTGACGCTGAATCTGAGCCACGCGCCCCTCAGCCAAACCCGAGTCTAAATACTCACCAAGAAAATCGCAGTATTCGTTGAGGTTTTGCGCGCTCGGGTCGGTCTTAAAGGCGCGCTCCAGCTGCTGCAGTTTAAGGTCGGACTCCTTGGAGATCTGCGCCACCGCCGTCGCGGCATAGTGCGCCACTTCAACGTCGTCGTTCAGCTTAGCCGCCTGCAGCTGCGCCAGGTACGCATCGGGCTCCTCGGTAAGCATGGAGAGCATGAGGCGGCGCCGGTCTGCCGGGTCGTTGACGATGAGCGCCTCCTCGAGCGGGATCACGCCCGCATCGGCTTCACGGTCGTGCACCAAGATGCTGCGATGCAGCTCGTCGTTAATGCGCAGCGACTCTAGCGTGGCGTCCTTAAGGTCCGCGCCAAACACGGCGCTACGCGTGATAAGCAGCACCACCAGCAGCGGTCCCCACAACGGCACGAGTACCATCACGGCCAGCATATGCCCGCGCACCGGCAGCAGGCCCAACTTCATAAGCGTCCACAACACCAGGCAAACCAGCGCATGAATCAGCAGCAAGACGGCAGCAACGACAAGCGAGATCAAGCGACATCCCCCTCACCGTCACCGGTGTCAGCGATGTGCTGCAGAAGCGCCACGATGTCCTCGCCGTCGACGGGCTCCACCGCAATCCGCTTCGCGCTCAGGCGCTCGCGGATAATGGGGAGGTCGCTCGCCTTTGCCTGGCGCATAAGCAGGTAAAGCACGTCACCGTCGACCAGGCCCGCCGCATCGCTCTCGCGGATTGCCGACCCAATTGCGCCCACCAGCTCGCCGACAGGCTCCATGCCCGGCACCACGCGCAGGAGCAAAAAGCTGCCCATCTTGCCATCCGACAGCGCCTGCTCGGCCGCGAGCTCTTGACCAAAGGCCGCCTGCTTGAGCACGCACGTGCCATCGACGCAGCGTTTATCCTGCGCCACCGCCTCATAGTCAAAGGCACGGCCCAGCGCGCTTTCGACCAGTCCGCACAAGATGCGGAACAGGTTTTGGTAATAGAGCGTCATTTGGTTCTCGGCCGCACGACGCACAAAGATCAACACGGCGGGCGCCCCGTCGCGCTCGATCGTATATCCAAACATGGGAAGCCCCGGCGTTAGCTCGCGATTGACCCACAGGTTCGAACGACCCCCGCCGCCCAAAAGGGGTGCAAGTTGCTCAAGCGTGAGCGAGCGCGTGGCGTCTTCGGCAATCACGGGACTCGCCGCCACCAGACGTGCAAACGCCCCGCCCGAAACGTGGTAGATCGTCACCGAATTGTTTTCGAGAATCTCACCCATGAGCTCACAGCACTTGCGGTAGATGTCGCGCGGGTTGAGCACGTCGAGCTCTTGCGTCACGGCAAAGATCTTGCCAAAGCTATCGTGACGCCCCACAATCTGGCGCTTGTAGGTGCGCTTGTCCTCGATAGCATCGTGATAGAGCTGCGTGAGGAACGTATTGCGATTACGCACGAGCTCGTTTTGGTCGCGCTCCACCTTAATGGCCTCGCTATTGCGCAGCTGCACGTAGCCGCATACGGCACCCACCACAAAGTACGCGATAAACGGCAGCCAGTTGGACGGCTCGTAAAAGAGGCCCTGGAAGGTATAGCCATACTGGGTAAAGTAGCTCACAGCCAACCCAACCGATGCCAGCAGCGCCGCAACCAGACCAAAGTCCAGGCCATACAGCGTGCCGATGAGCACGACGTAGAGCAGGCGATAATCGAGCACGTTGAGCTGGGCAGATTGCGAGAACAAATACTCCAGCACCTCGAACAGGACCCAGGCAACGCCCGTCTCCAGGCATTTAATAGGCAGCGTGTGCATCTGGATGCGGTCGATGGCGGCGCGCAAGGGGTTGACCTTCCCTGCGCGGCCAGCATCCCAGCGAGCATGAATGGTCGAAAGATCACGAAACGGGTCGTAGCGCTGAAACCAGCCATAGCGAACGCGAACGATATCGCTGACGGGCAGGGCATAGCCGGCAGAATCGCCATAGGCAACTGAAAGCCCTGGGAACAGCGCCTTGAGGGCCTCGCCCACCTCACCTGACGTGTGATGGAAGGTATCGGCAACATCGAGCGTCTCAAAGGAGGCGTCCCAGCTGTCAAAGATGCGATGCACCAGCACCGCGAGTTCCTCGGCACACAGCAGCGGAAACGGCGCGTCCTCCGCGCCCTGCAAAGCGACCGATCCGGTTGAGCACGCGTCAAATAGCGGCACCAAAAACGGGTCCTCCAGTGCGGCAGACGCGGTATACAGGAACGGCACGCGCAGGATCTTGGTTTGAACGCCCTCGCGAGCAGCGTAGTAGCGGCACAGGTCGTTGGCTGCGCGCGCGATAATGCCCTTGCCCGTTCGCCCCGTGGCATCGGCGGCACCCGCGGCACCCGCGGGCCCCGCTACATACAGCAGCTGGACCCGGCGACCCGCGCACGCACGAAAGACCGAGCGCAGCAGCTCGATATCGCCCACGATATCGGTATGCGGGGTAAGGTAATTGGATAGGTAGACCACGCGGTCGAACTCGTAGGCCTGCTCCAAGTGCTGGAGGAGCTCATTCCACGAGGCATGGGGCGACGATTCATCGCGGCGCGCTTCCGCGGCAGCGACGACCTTAACGTGGTCCCCGGGGAACGCCTTGGCACAAAAGTCATCGTCAACATATGCGGTGTTGCCAACAACCAGCACCTCCACGGCGCACCCCTCCCCTTAATTCCACATTTGCCATAGTCAAACATGCGTATTGTACGCCGTCAACGCGAGCCGGGACGCCTTTAAGGCAGTTTTAAGAACATCTTCAGAGGATGAAAACCAAGCACCCTAAGGCAAAGGCACGATAAGAGACCACTCGGAAAACAACCTTTAGAGCAAATTGACCTAAATCTCCCGAACGACGAGCCCGCCCTGTTAGCGCCGGGCGATTTTAGCCGCTAATAGTCAACCGATTTTGACCAATCCCGGTCACCGAATAATGGCCACCGTGCCTCCCCGCCGCCACTACGCTGGTGGCGCCAACACGCCGCCCTCGACAGGCTGCTCGAAAAGGCGTCGGTGTTCGTGATGCGGGGCCCGAGCTACCGCGGCAGGGGGCTCGACACGTACTCGGTGGAGGCCGTCCCCCAGGCGGTGAAGGTGAGGGGGATCCAGCCCGAGGGGATGTAGGAATGCGATAGGAAAGTCATAGATGCGGGCGTGTTGGCCAAAATGGGTCGGCCGGGATTGGTCAATCTCGGCCGACTATATTTGGCTAAATTTTTCCGACACTAACAGCCCTCCAGCATGAGCTTGCGTGCGCGGTTGCTGCTACGTCCAGCAATACCAAGCGAAGTGCCATAGTAATCAAGAAGGGCGAGTACCTTAGCCACCTCTGACTCGCTAACACCCTTGGCGCCGCATTGTCTGTTCCATCCCTTGCCCCCTTAACTTGCGGCCGCGACACACACGGATGCAGGGGCGTTAAGAACAGGCTTCTCGCTCGCAGCTAGGCGCAGTCGCAAAAGTGTACCTTTTTTCACGACAAAAAGGCGACCGCCCGCGAGGACGATCGCCTTTATTGCTTCTTGTGTTGTTTGTGCTAGGCGCGGGTCTTGATCTCCTCGGTCACCTTAGCCACAAACTCATCGACGCTCATCTGAACGGTCTCGTTGGAACGATCGCGGACGGAGATGTTGCCGGCCTCGACCTCCTTCTCGCCCAGGATGAGCATGTAGGGCACGCGATCGATGCTGCGGGCCTCGCGGATCTTGTAGCCGATCTTCTCGTCGCGGTCGTCGCAGACCACGCGAATGCCGGCCTCCTCCAGCTTGGCGCACACCTCGTGGGCATAGTCGCGGCTCTTCTCGGAGACCGGAAGCGCCTTGACCTGCACGGGAGCCAGCCAGGTGGGGAACTTGCCCGCAAAGTGCTCAATCAGAATACCGATGAAGCGCTCGATGGAGCCAAAGCACACGCGGTGCAGCATAATGGGGCGCTTCTTGGTGCCGTCGGCATCCACGTACTCCAAATCAAAGTTGAGCGGCATCTGGAAGTCGAGCTGGACGGTACCGCACTGCCAGGTACGGCCGAGCGAGTCCTCCAGGTGGAAGTCGATCTTGGGGCCGTAGAAGGCGCCGTCGCCCTCGTTGACCTCGTAGTCCATGTGCAGCTGCTCAAGAGCGGTGCGCAGGCCCTCTTCGGCGCGAGCCCAGTCCTCGTCGGAGCCCATGGAGTCCTCGGGGCGGGTGGAAAGCTCAACGTGATACTTAAAGCCAAACTTCTGGTATACGGAGTCGATAAGGTTGACCACGCCCACGATCTCGTCGGTCAGCTGGTCGGGGCGCACAAACAGGTGGGCGTCGTCCTGGTTAAAGCAGCGCACGCGGAACAGGCCGTGCAGGGCTCCGCGCAGCTCGTGGCGGTGCACCAGGCCAATCTCGCCGGCGCGGATGGGCAGCTCGCGGTAGGAGTGCGGCTTGGAGGCGTACACCAGCACGCCGCCCGGGCAGTTCATGGGCTTAATGCAGTACTCTTCGTCGTCGATGACGGTGGAGTACATGTTGTCCTTGTAGTGGTCCCAATGGCCCGAGGTCTTCCACAGCTGCTTGTTCATGATGAGCGGCGTGGATATCTCCACGTAGCCGGCCTTGTGGTGGATCTCGCGCCAGTAGTCCAGCAGCGTGTTCTTAAGGATCATGCCGTTGGGCAGGAAGAACGGGAAGCCGGGGGCCTCGTCGCGCATCATAAAGAGGTCCATCTCGCGGCCGATCTTGCGGTGGTCGCGCTTCTTGGCCTCCTCCAGCATGTGCATGTGCTCGTCGAGCTCTTCCTTGGTGGCAAAGGCGACGCCGTTGATACGGGTGAGCATCTTGTTGTCCTTGTCGCCCTTCCAGTAGGCGCCCGAGACGCCGGTGAGCTTAAAGGCCTTGAGGGCCTTGGTGTAGCAGATGTGAGGGCCAACGCACATGTCGATGTAGTCGCCCTGCTGGTAGAAGGTGATGCGGGCGTCGTCGTCCAGGTCGCCGATGTGCTCGACCTTGTACTTCTCGCCACGCTCCTCCATAAGGGCGATGGCCTCGGCGCGGGGCTTCTCGTACACGGAGAACTTGAGGTTCTCCTTGACGATCTTTTTCATCTCGGCCTCGATCGCGGGGAAGTCGTCCTCGCTGATCTTGACGCCCTCGGGCAGGTCGACGTCGTAGTAAAAACCGTTGTCGGTCGCGGGGCCGTAGGCAAAATCGGCCTGGGGGTACAGGCGCTTGATGGCCTGCGCCATGATGTGCGCGGCGGAGTGGCGGATGACGTGCGTGACCTCGTCCTGCGGGAGCTCGGCCACCGAACCGTCATTGTAGAGTGCCTTCATGGGTATGTTTTCTCCTCTCGGATGCCTTGTGCAAGTGCTGCTTGGCGCCGTGCGGTGTGCATTGCGCTTGCCGGCGCGTGCGTTTTGACTTGCATCATTATAGGCAGGTTACCTAGGTATACAAGCGCCCGCCGCACCTTAATGGCACGGCGGGCGATTTTCTACGCATGCTTCATCGTGTGGGGGCGGGGCTGCGTGCGGCTTACACGCGGCGCGCGGGGCCCGTGGCTTGCGGCGTGCCCGTGGCTTGCGGCCGGCCCGGCGATGGATGCGCTACTGGATGCGAGTTCGGCAGTAGGGGCAGACCTTCCAGTGTGCGTCGAGCGGGCGATGGCAGCTGGGGCACACGTTGCGAACCTGGGTGTCGCACACCGGGCAGACCACAAAGTCCTTCTCGATGGGCGCACCGCACTGCGGGCAGGTGCCGTACTGGGCAAGCTGACGCTCGCGCAAGGCCATGTCCAGCTCCTGCTCCTCGCGGTCGGCCGCATAGGAGTGCGGGCGCAGGACCAGGTAGGCGATGAGGCCTACAAACGGGATGAGGGCAATGATGCCCCATGCCACGTAAGCGCTGGCGCCGCGGCGACGGGCGTCAATAAACACATAGACGACCGACAGCACGTACAGGGCGATGATAAAGCCAACAAAGGCATAGATGACGCCCATAAGCTGCGGCGACATGAGCTCGGAGATGTACTTGGACATAAGGTGGGCCTTTCGGGGTAGTTACAACTCGAGTTAGTGTAACACGGGGGTTAACGATTTGGCAGGTCGCAGGCATGGGCAGATAGAAACATCTCAATCTGTAACAGGTGAGAGCGGAATCCGGGTCCAGATGTTACAGGATTAGACAAACCGTTCTCTCCCCGACTACAATCTCGATCTGTAACATCTTGGCTCCAGAATCAGTCCCTACTGTTACAGATCGAGATGAGCGGTGAGCCCTCCGTTAAATATCTCAATCTGTAACAACTAGGGGCCAGAACCCCTTCTATCTGTTACAGATCAAGACAAAGGAAAATGTCCAATCTCAATATCTCAATCTGTAACAACAACTCGGCAAAAACAGGTCTAACTGTTACAGATTTAGACATTCGAAACCGACTGATGGGTTCATCTAAATCTGTAACATCTAGACCCCAAAACGGTACCGAGATGTTACAGATCGAGACAGATGACCTCTCCCTGACTTTAAATCTCAATCTGTAACACATAGGAAATCTGTAACACATAGGACCGATTTTCTACTCTTACTGTTACAAATCAAGACAAACAGAGGGCCCGCCTGGCAAACGTCTCGATCTGTAATATCTGGAACCCAACTCTTCTGCTTACCGTTACAGAACGAGACAAACCTTTGATAACAGGGGTGCCAGACGAGGTCACCGATTGACCTGGGTCTCCCCTCGCCTGCCGTTGGCGGGTGTTGCGGGGCTGTTCGCCGCATTGCCGCTGCGCTGAGGGTGTGCAGACCGTAGGATAGTCCTATTGACAGCCTGTCAACTCGTCTGGGAGGCACTGTGACAGAAACGTTTGATATCGCGATTGTGGGCGCGGGCATCACCGGATGCGCCATCGCGCGGCAGCTCGCACGCTATGACCTGTCCATCTGCGTGGTCGAGGCGGCCAACGACATTGCCCTGGGCGCGTCGAAGGCCAACGGCGGCCTGGTGCACGCCGGCTACGATCCGGCGCCGGGCACGGTTAAGGCGCAGGTCAACGCCCGCGGCTGCGAGCTATATGGCACGTGGGCCCAGGAGCTGGGCTTTTTGTTTTGCCGCACCGGGTCCATGGTGCTGGGCTTTAGCGACCAAGACCGCGCGCAGCTGGAGCAGCTGCAAAGCAACGGGCTGGCAAACGGCGTACCCGAGTTGGCGATCATCGGGGCCGAGCGCATCCACGAGCTGGAGCCGCGCGCCAGCGCCCAGGCCACGTGCGCGCTGTGGTGTCCCTCGACCGGCTATGTCGATCCGTTTGAGGTCGCCATCGCCGCGATGGAAAACGCCGTAGCCAACGGCGTGACGTTTGTGCGCTCTGCACCGGTGGAGACGATCGAGGTAGCTCCCGGCGCTGGCGACAGGAGCGGCGACGGGACCGCTCGTTTTACGCTGGTAACACCGGCCGGTGATGTGCGCTGCCGCTATTTGATTAACGCGGCGGGCAACGGCGCCGCAGACATCACGCATATGGCGGGCGCCGAGGAGTTCCAGATGGTCTGGCGCCAGGGCAACATTGTGGTGCTGGACAAGGAGCCGCGCGCACTCATGCCGCTCTACCCCGTTCCCACGCCGGTTTCCAAGGGCGTCATCGTTACGGGCACCGTCCACGGCAACACGGTGATCACCGCGACGGCCGCTGTGCGCGAGGCGGGCGACACGCAGACCTATGCGGGCGACGTAAACGCGCTGCTGGGCGGCGCGCGCAAGCTGGTGCCCGATCTGGATACGCGCCGCGTGGTGCGAGCGTTTGCCGGCGGGCGTCCGGTCATTAAGGGAACGAACGACTTTTTTATTGGACAATCCGCCGTGGTGCCGGGGCTGTTCCAGGCGGCAGGCATTCAGTCGCCGGGCGTAGCGAGCGCTCCGGCCATTGCCGAGCGAATGGAGCAGGTGCTGCGCGAGGCGGGCGTTGCTTTGCGCGAGCGGGCCGATTGGGATCCGATTCGCCGTGCGCCGGACGACTTTGATCGCGCGCCGCTTGCGCGCAAGGAGGAGCTCATTGAATCCGACCCCGCGTGGGGGCAGATTGTCTGCCGCTGCGAGACGGTGCCCGAGGCCGAAATCGTGGCAGCGATCCGACGCCGCCCGGGTGCGGTTTCGGTCGAAGGCGTCAAACGCCGCTGCCGTGCCGGCATGGGTCGGTGCCAGAGCGGCTTTTGCCAGAGCCGCGTGGTGCGGATTCTGGCCCGCGAGCTGGGCTGCGACTCCAGCGAGGTACCGTTGGAAGACGATGGATCCTGGCTGGTAGAGGGACCGTTGAAGGGAGTGCGCTAGGATGGCGACGAGTATCGATATGGGTGCGGTATCGGGCGTCGAGTGCACTTGCGCAGATGCCGACAGGGTATCAATTGCTGCCGGCGCCGTGCAGACGCAGGCGTTCGACGTAGTCGTTATCGGCGGCGGACCTGCCGGCATGGCGGCCTCACTTGCCGCACACAAGGCCGGAGCGCGCGTGGCCATCGTGGAGCGCGAACAGCACCTGGGCGGCATCCTGCGCCAGTGCATCCACCCGGGCTTTGGCCTCTCACACTTTAAGCAGGAACTGACCGGTCCCGAGTACGCACAGCGCTTTATCGACCAGGTGCGCAAAACCGATATCGCACTGTTCCTGGACAGTATGGTGATTGGGATCGACTCAAGCGAGGACAAAGTCGCAGTCGCGGGCGCAAGTGGCGCGGCGAGCGAAGCCTCGACACACACCGTCACGCTCATGAGCCCCGCCGGCATGTTGCAGCTCACCGGGCGCGCCGTCGTCCTTGCCATGGGGTGTCGCGAGCGCACGCGCAGCGAGATCAAGATTCCCGGCAGCCGCCCCGCCGGCGTGTTTACCGCCGGCCTGGCGCAGCGATACATCAACATCGACAACCTCAAGCCCGGCTCGCGCGCCGTCATTTTAGGCTCGGGCGACATTGGGCTCATCATGGCGCGTCGCTGCACGCTCGAGGGGATTTCGGTCGAGGGCGTGTTCGAGCTTATGCCATACGCCAACGGCCTGCGCCGCAATGTGAAGAACTGCCTGGACGATTTTGGCATTCCGCTGCACCTGTCCACCACCGTCACACGCGTGATTGGGCACGACCGCGTGGAGGCCGTCGAGGTGAGCCAGGTCGACAAAAATCTAGCGCCCATTCCGGGGACCGAGCACATCGTTTCGTGCGACACACTGCTGCTTTCGGTAGGTTTGATTCCCGAGAACGAGCTTTCGGTAGGCGCGGGTGTTGAGCTTGACCCGCGCACGCGCGGCGCCGTGGTGGACCAGAGCCTGCAGACGGGCGTGCCGGGCATCTTTGCCTGCGGCAACGTGCTGCACGTGCACGACCTTGCCGATAACGTGACAGCCGAGTCCGAGCGTGCCGGTGCAGCCGCGGCGACGTACGCGCTGGGGACCGGCACGGATGTCGAGACGGGCGCTGGCTGCCAGCTCACGGTCTCCCCTGCCGACATTGCCGGCTACGCGCTGCCAGGACGCATTACGGCCGTGGCACTCACCAGGCTCAACTTCCGCGTGCGCCGGCCGGTCGATGCCGCCCGCGTGCGCATTCTGGCGGACGACGAGGAACTGCTTACGGGCAAGGTCCGCGCGTTTAAACCGAGCGTTATGGAAAGCTTCCCGCTGCCGGCAAAGGTGATACAGCGAGCGCTCGACCTGGGTGCCAGCGAGATTATCCTTTCCGTCGAGCCCGTCGAGGAGGCATAGCCATGAGCACAAATGCGATCGAGACGCTACAGTTCAACTGCACCACCTGCCCATCCGAGTGCCTCCTTACGGTGGAAGTGGAGCGCGGGGCCGACGACCGCGTGGCGACGGTGCGCGCCGTGACCGGCAACAGCTGCCCGCGCGGCGATAAGTTCGCACATCAGGAGCTCACCTGCCCCATGCGCGTCCTCACTACCACCGTGGCGGTATCAGGCGGCGACGAGGCGCTGCTGCCCGTCCGCACGGCCGAAGCCATCCCGCTCGAACTCCATGCCCAGACCATGGACCTCATCCGCGGCCTAGTGGTCAAAGCCCCCATCCGCATGGGCGATGTAGTCCTCCCCAACCTCCTAGACACCGGTACCGACCTCATCGCCAGCATGGACATCGACCCGGCCTAAGCAGCTCGTTTGGGACGGTGCTCTTTTAGCTACCCCGCATCCGCCCCGCCCCTCCTCAATTGCGGTGAAATAATTCACGATTTCCGCCAAAACCCCGGCATCAAGGAACTATTCCACCGCAACTTGCCTTGGGATCGGTATTTAGCTTGTGCCTACTTTAGTGCCATTTCAAAACTATGCCGGATTACGGGGCTGATTCGGAGATCCCCACCCATACCGGCAATTTTCGATTTTTGATAAGCCTTCTACCTGCGGTTTTAATTTCGCTATTTTTCCCATGGTCAAGTAATACAGGTCCAGCCCCGTAATCCGCCATAGTTTTGAAACCAGCCCATTTGGGACGGGACCATATTGACTACTTTTACCTATCAGCTCGCATGTTTGACGCAGCTAAAAGAGCCCCGTCCCAAATTGACTACCCTGGCATTGGGGATACCATGGTGGCAACCTAACGAAAGGACGATGTATGGCACATGTCGATGACCAGCGCGTGGCACGCGTGCTCGATGCGCTCGAGGCTCAGCACCCCGGCGCGCAGCTGCTCGTAAACGACCCGTGGTCGATTTATTACCTGACCGGCTTTTATGCCGATATGTTCGAGCGTTTTTGCGGCGTACTGCTCGCACGCGGTAGCGAGCCCGTGATCTTGGTCAACGCGCTGCATCAGTTGCCCGAGTATGACAATGCCCGCGTCGCGTACCACACCGATACCGACGTCGTGGCCGACGCCATCGCTCGCGAGGTTGATCCGACCAAACCGCTCGGCATCGACACCGTCATGCGCTCCGGCTTCTTGATGCCCCTCATGGATCGTCATGCCGCGAGCGAATTCTTCCTAGGCGATTTTGCCGTGACCGCCGCGCGAACCTACAAAGACGCCGCCGAGCAGGAGCTTATGCGCGTGTCCTCGGCCGCTAACGACGCCGTGATGGCCGACGCGATCGAGCTCGTCCACGAAGGCGTGACAGAGCGCGAGATCGCCGACCAGATGCTTGGCCTGTATCGCAAGCACGATTGCGAGGGCTTTAGCTTTCCGCCCATCGTGAGCTTTGGCGCCAACGCCGGCGACCCGCACCACGAGCCAGACGATACGGTACTCAAGCGTGGCGACGTGGTACTGTTCGACATTGGCGGGCGTCGCCGCAACTATTGCTCGGACATGACGCGCACGTTCTTTTGGGGCGAGCCGGACGAGGAGACGGCACGCATCTACGACATCGTGCGCCGCGCCAACGAGGCCGCCGAGGCGCTCATCGCCCCGGGCGTGCGCATGTGCGACCTGGACCGTGCCGCGCGCGACGTGATTGAGGACGCGGGTTATGGCAAGTACTTTACGCACCGTCTGGGACACTCGATCGGCCTGCAAGACCACGAGCCGGGCGACGTCTCGCTCGTCAACGAGCAGGTCGTGGAGCCGGGCATGACGTTTTCCATCGAGCCGGGCATCTACCTCCCCGGCCGCACCGGCGTCCGCATCGAGGACCTTGCCCTGGTCACCGAGAGCGGCGTCGAGATCCTCAACGCCTACCCCCACGACCCAGTCCGCCTAGACTAGGCAATGCGGCAAAGGGACAGCCCCTTTGCCGCATCACATGAATGCCGCCACGAAATGGGCCTATCTACTACGTTTAACCCGCATGGGGCGACCATGCGGGTATTTTTTGAAAATTTACAAGCCTTCTACCTGCGGCTTTGATTTTGCGATTCTCGGCATGGTTGAGGGTAGCCGGTCAAACGTAGTAGATAGGCCCATTTCGTGGCGAGCAGGCAAACTAGCTACCCTGCGGAAGGGATCTAGCGGAGCAGACCGGCAACTTCGCCGGCCAGGGTGATGGTGCCTGCTGCTACGAAGGGCTCGCCTGCGGCCTCAAAGGCTGCGAGGGCCTCGGACACGCTGGGGTACACGCCTGCGAGCTTATCGGAGTCCACCAGGGCAGCAAGCTCCTCCGCCGGCAGGGCGCGATCGGAATCGGTCTGTGTGACGACCACGCGCGGGAAGGCCGGGATCAGCACGTCGACGATACCCGCCACGTCCTTGTCTGCCAGCGCGGCGCACAGCAACGTGGGCCGATTCTCTACGCACGGATCGATCTCGTCCAAGGCGCTCACAAAGTTCTCGCAGCTCTGGGGGTTATGGCAGGCGTCGATCAGCTTGAGCGGGTCGGTTCCCAACACATCAAAACGGCCCGGCGTGGCACAGCCCATAAGCGAAGCATCAAGCGCCTCGTGGTCGAGCTCGCGACCCAGATACCCCTCGCAGAGCATAATCGCGCACGCGGCATTCTGCGGCTGATACGCCGGCTTAACCATGCTCGACGTATAAATCGCACGCGTCGTGGTACAGCTAAACTCAACCGTATCGCCCACATGCGCCGGCACCTTGGTCGTGGTGTGGCTCACCACCAGCGGCACCACACCACACTCGCGACAACGGGCATCCATAACGCGCTGAACGCTCGGCTCATGCGTGCCCTCGCCCAGCACAACCAGGCGTCCGGGCTTAATGACGGCGGCCTTCTCCCCCGCAATGGCCTCGAGCGTATCGCCCAGAATGCGCGTGTGATCGAGTCCGATGCCCGTGATGGCAACGGCAACGGGATCGGTCGCGCTCGTGGCGTCCCAGCGACCGCCCATGCCGACCTCGAGCACGGCAACATCCACGCGAGCCTCGGCAAACACCACAAGCGCGGCGGCCGTCAGCAGGTCAAACGGCGTGATGGTATAGGCACGCTCCCCCGCCACCACGCGGCGCGCATTCACTCGATGCCCCGCCTCAACAGCAGCAGAAACGCCACGGGCAAACGCCTCATCGCTCACGACGTGCCCATCGACCTCCATGCGCTCGGGATAGCGAACAAGCTGCGGCGACGTATAAAGCGCAGCCTTGAGCCCCTCGCCGCGAAGGATAGCAGCCGAAAAACGCGTCGTCGAAGTCTTGCCATTGGTACCGGCAACCTGAATGCAATCAAAGTACTCGTCCGGCCGCCCCAGCTCATCGAGCATATCGACAACTGTCTCGAGCAGAGGACCAGCATCCCCAGAAATCCGCCCCGTATCGGCAGCAAGCCCCACAGCCTCACTAAACGAAAGCAAATCAAACGAGAAAGGAACGACATACGACCCAGAACGCTTAGCCATAACCCAAAGTCCCCTCAACATAAAAAGAGGCCCGAATCAACAACGAGCCCTTCCCATTCAAAATATCAGCCAAACACCGCTTTGCAGCAGAATCAAGGCCACAGCCAAGTGGCCTAACCCACCAGTTGCAAACAACCACGTAAACGACCTGGGAGCGGTTTGGGGCTTTGCTCGATACAAGTTCCGCACGAGCCGAAGGCCACTTAATGTGGCCTTCGTGCGAGCAGGACTGTCCGCAGTAGCGAGCAATGCCCCAAACCGCGTCCCCCAGTAACGCCTACGAGAAGTCAGCAACCTGAGCAGTCAGCGCCTCCAGGATCTCCTTGAGCTCAGCTGCACGGTCCCTCTTCTTCTGGACCACCGCGGGCGCGGCCTTGGCCACAAAGCCCTCGTTGGCGAGCGTCTTCTCGCAGCCGGCGAGCTCCTTCTGGGCCGCGGCAATCTCCTTCTCCAGACGTGCCTTCTCGGCCGAAAGGTCAACCTTGCCCTCGAGCACCACAAAGACCTCGACGCCGCTGTCGACCACGGCGATGCTCGCGGCCGGCTTCTCAACATCGGTACCCATGACCAGCGAGGCGGTATTGGCCAGCGGCTCGATGGTCGAGCGCAGGCTCTCGAGCTTCTCGATGTCCTCGGCACCGGCACGCACGACCACGTCGAGCTCGGCCTTGGGGCTCAAGCGATAACGCGAACGCGTGGCGCGGGCGGCAGAAACGACGGTGCGACACAGCTCAAACGCGCGCTCGGCGTCCTCGTCGACATACTTGACATAGTCGGCGGGCTCGGGCCACTTGGCGATCATGAGCGCCTCGGCGCGGTCCACGTTGCCCTCGGCGTCCAGGTCGAGCACGCTCGCCGGCATGTTGTCCCAGATCTCCTCGGTGACAAACGGCATGAGCGGGTGCATCAGACGAATAGAGGTATCGAGCACAAAGATCAGGTTTCGCTGCGCCTGCAGACGGCCCTCTCCCTTCAGGCGCGCCTTGGTGACTTCGACGTACCAGTCGCAGACCTCGTTCCAGAAGAACTGCTGAACACCGCGGGCCATGTCGCCAAAGGTGTAGTTCTCGATGCCCTCGGTGACCATCTTGACGGCCTTGGCCAGACGGCTGAACATCCAGGCGTCGGCCGGCGTCTCCACGACAGGCTCGCCGGGCGTGTAGCCCTCCATGTTCATAAGCAGGAAGCGGCTGGCGTTCCAAATCTTGGTCACAAACGACTTGGCCTGCTCGGTACGCGGGCTGTCGATAAGCTTCTTGGTCTTCTTATCGATGTTCGCGTCAAACTTGACGTCCTGGTTGTTGGTGCAGAGCGTCAGCAGGTTGAAGCGCATGGCGTCGGCGCCGTACATGCCAATGAGGTCCATGGGGTCAACGCCGTTGCCCTTGGACTTGGACATGCGGCTGCCGTCCTTGGCAAGAATCGTCGGGTAGATGACGACATCCTTAAACGGCACCTCGTCCAGGAAGTACAGCGAGCTCATGACCATGCGGGCGACCCACAGCGCGATGATATCGCGCGCGGTGACGAGTGCCGTCGTGGGGTGATGCCCCTCGAGCAGCTCCGGCTTTTGGGGCCAGCCCTGCGTGGCGAAAGTCCACAGCTGCGAGCTGAACCAGGTGTCCAGCACGTTCTCGTCCTGATGCACGTGACGACCGCCGCACTTAGGGCACACGTCGGTGTCCTCGGTAAGGGCATCCTCCCAGCCGCAGTCCTCGCAGTAGAACACGGGAATACGGTGGCCCCACCACAGCTGGCGGCTGATGCACCAGTCCTTGAGGTTCTCCATCCAGGTGGTATAGGTCTGCGTCCAACGCGCGGGGTGGAAGGTCACCTTGCCGGAGTTGACGGCATCGAGCGCCGGCCCCTTGAGCTTGTCGACGGCCACAAACCATTGCTCGGACAGCCACGGCTCCAGTGCAGAGTCGCAACGGTAGCAGTGCATGACGGAGTGATCGTGATCCTCGACGTGATCGAGCAGGTCGTGCTCCTCAAACCACTTGATGACGGCCTCGCGGCACTCCTCGCGGGTCATGCCGGTAAACTCGCCGTAGCCCTCGACGACCACCGCATGCTCGTCAAAGATGTTGATCTGCGGCAGATCGTGGGCCTGCCCCATGGCGTAGTCGTTGGGGTCGTGGGCCGGGGTGACCTTGACAAAGCCGGAGCCAAAGTTGGCGTCGACATGCCAATCCTCAAAGATGGGGATCTCGCGGTCGACGATGGGGAGCTTGACGGTCTTACCCACAAAGGCGGCCTTCTCGGGGTCCTTCGGGGAGACGGCCACGCCCGTGTCGCCGAGCATGGTCTCGGGGCGCGTAGTGGCGACGACGATGTAGTCCTGGCCGTTGACCGGCTCGGTCAGCGGGTAGCGCAGGTGCCACAGGTGACCCTTCTCGTCCTTGTACTCGGCCTCGTCGTCCGAGATGGCGGTGGTGCAGTTGGGGCACCAGTTGACGATGCGCTTGCCGCGGTAGATCAGGCCGTCGTGGTACCAGTCGCAGAACACCTTGCGCACGGCCTGGGCGTAGTCCTCGTCCATGGTAAAGCGCTCGTTATCAAAGTCGACGGAGCAGCCCATACGCTTGATCTGCTCGACGATGATGCCGCCGTACTCGTGGGTCCAATCCCAGCAGGCGTCGACAAACTTATCGCGGCCGATCTCCAGGCGGCTGATGCCCTCGCTCTTGAGCTTCTTGTCGACCTTGGTCTGCGTGGCGATGCCGGCGTGGTCGGTACCGAGCACCCAGCGGGTGGACCTGCCGCGCATGCGGGCCATGCGGATGATGGCATCCTGGATGGAATCGTCGGTGGCGTGACCCATGTGGAGCTTGCCGGTCACGTTGGGAGGCGGAATGGTGACAGTGCAGTCGCCCACGCCCTCACGGCGCTTGTAGTAGCCGCCGTCGAGCCACTTCTGCAGAATCGCCGGCTCGTTGGTCGACGGATCGTAGTTTTTGGGCATCTCTTCCATATATCTCTCCCGTCCCACCGGGGAGGAATGTAGGCCCGCCAGGGTCTGCATTCCTCCCCTTAGGTATCGATTACTTCAGACTGATACGACTTCGCTGAGGCTTAAACAATCACACAGAATAACACAGGTAGTTGGGGTTATTGCGTATATATAAAATAGCCTCCGACCGCGGGTGGTCGGAGGCTATTCAAATTCACATTTGCGAAACCTACCATTTAGGGACAGGTTTATTTTGGTCGGTTTTATATGGGCAAACATCATTCTCCCTGATAAAACCTGCCAAAATAAACCTGTCCCTTTTTGGCAGGTTTACCCGTAGATGCGCTGGGGCTGTTCGGTGCCCTTTACGGAGGCTTCGGTCACGATGACCTTGGCGACTCCTTCCTCGCTCGGCAGGTCGAACATCGTCTGCTGCAGCACGTCCTCGCAGATGGAGCGCAGGCCGCGGGCGCCGGTCTTGCGGGCAAGCGCCATGCGGGCAATCTCGTGCAGGGCGGCGTCCTCAAACTCAAGTTCAACGTCCTCGAGCTGGAACATCTTGCGGTACTGACGCACAACGGCGTTCTTTGGCTCGGTCAGGATCGACACCAGGTCGTCCTCGTCGAGCGCCTGTGTCTGGGTGACGACGGGCGTACGTCCCACAAACTCGGGGATCATACCAAAGGCGTTGAGGTCCTGCGGGAGCACCTGACGCAGCAGGTCGTTCTCATCGACCGAGGTGGGGCCGGCGATCTCGGAGTTAAAGCCCACGCCCTTGTTGCCCACGCGATCGGCGATAATCTTGTCCAGACCCACAAAGGCACCGCCGCAGATAAACAAGATATTGGTCGTGTCGATCTGCAGCAGCTCCTGCTGGGGGTGCTTGCGGCCGCCGGTGGGCGGAACGCTTGCCACCGTGCCCTCAAGGATCTTAAGCAGCGCCTGCTGAACGCCCTCGCCCGAAACGTCGCGGGTGATGGAGAGGTTCTCGGCCTTGCGGGCGATCTTGTCGATCTCGTCCACGTAGATGATGCCGACCTGCGCACGCTCGATATCGCCATCGGCAGCATTGATGAGCTTGAGCAGGATGTTCTCCACGTCCTCGCCCACGTAACCGGCCTCGGTGAGTGCGGTGGCGTCAGCGATGGCAAACGGTACCTCGAGGATGCGCGCGAGCGTCTGGGCGAGCAAGGTCTTACCGGTACCGGTGGGACCGAGCAGCAAGATGTTGGACTTGGCGAGCTCCACCTCGTCCATATCGTCGTCGAGCCGCGAACCCGCACCCGAGGCCTCGTCAAAGGCCGAAAGCGCGGCGCCGCCCTCGATCACGCGACGGTAGTGGTTGTACACGGCAACCGACATGGCGCGCTTGGCGTCTTCCTGACCCATGACATAGGCCGAAAGCTCGTCATAGATCTCGTGCGGGGTCGGCACGTGCGTAATGACCTGACGCACGTCGTCCTCGAGCTCAAAGCCCTCGGCCTCGGGATCCATGGCAGGCTGCCCGGCAGCCTGACCGTGGTCGTTGAGGAAGCCCGGCAGCTTGCCGTTGCAGGCGGCATCCATAAAGTCCGAAGCCAGCGACTCCTCCAAGATCTCGGAACAGGCGGCAACGCACTCGTCGCAGATAAAGATGTTGGTAGGGCCCTTTACAAGGCGGCGCACCTGACCCTGCTCTTTTCCGCAGAAGGAGCAGCGGATGGGGTTGCCGTTCTCGTCAAAGT
This sequence comes from Collinsella sp. SGI.033, assembly GCF_050315135.1. NCBI lineage: Bacteria > Bacillati > Actinomycetota > Coriobacteriia > Coriobacteriales > Coriobacteriaceae > Collinsella > Collinsella sp. SGI.033. The sequence goes on along the minus strand of NZ_JBNPOK010000017.1, from coordinate 2,389 downwards.
TGTCCTGCATGTTACCGGCCATCCTAGGCGTCCTTCGCGGCAAGATCGCGCGAGGTAACGATACGGTCGATCAGGCCATAGTCGAGGGCCTCGGCGGCAGTCAGGTAGTTGTCGCGCTCGGTATCGGCCTGGACCTTCTCGATCGGCTGACCCGAGGCGTCGGACAAGATCTGGTTGAGCTCGCGACGGGTCTTCTTGATCTCCTCGGCCACGATCTCGATCTCGGTCTGCTGACCCTGGGCACCGCCACTGGGCTGGTGAATCATGACCTTGGAGTGCGGCAGGCAGAAGCGCTTGCCCTTGGCGCCGGCCGAAAGCAGCACGGCGGCCATAGACGCAGCCATACCGACGCAAATGGTGGAGACCTGCGGCTTGATAAAGTTCATAGTGTCCAGAATCGCCAGGCCGGAGTAGACCTCGCCACCGGGCGAATTGATGTAGAGCGAGATATCCTTCTCGGCATCCTGGCTCTCAAGATGCAGCAGCTGGGCAACGACCAGGTTGGCGCTGACGGAGTTGATCTCCTCGCCCAAGAAGATGATGCGGTCGTTGAGCAGGCGCGAATAGATATCGTAGCTGCGCTCGCCGCGCGGCGTCTGCTCGATAACGTATGGCACGAGGGCGGAATCGAACTTAGCGATCATACGCATCTCCATTTCTCTCTTGCGGACCAAATTGGTTCTAGATAAACGTACGGTGCCCGCATGCTATGCATTGGCTGGCACCGTACGAAGCAACCGAATAACCGGTTTATAACTTTACCCCATCACGGGCGCCTGCATGCGCTCGCGGGAAAGGTGGCGAGAATTACTCGGCGTCCTTGGCGGTCTCGTCGACCTCGGTCACCTTGGCGTTCTCGACCAGGTGGTCGACGGCCTTGGAGCGACGGATGGACTCGCGGACGGCAGGCATGCGTCCATCGGCGATGAACTCGGCCTTGGAAGCCTCGACGTCCTTGACGCCGGCCTTCTCGAACTCGGCGTTGACGTCGTCCTCGGTGACCTCGATCTTGAGCTCACGGGCGAGGGCGTCGAGCGCCAGGGACTCACGGGCAACATCGTTGGCCTGCTTGTGCAGGTCGCCGATGAACTGCTCCATGGTCAGGCCGGAAGCGGGCAGCCAGGTGTCCAGCGTCATGCCGCGGGCAGCGAGGTTGGACAGGAAGTTCTGGCCAAGCTCCTCAAAGACAGACTGCTCGTAGTCGGCGTCCATCTCCTCGAGCTGCAGACGCTCGGCGAGAGCGGCGACGCAACGGTTCTCTTTCTCGGCCGGAAGGCGGGAAGCCTTGTCCTGCTCGATCTCGAGCTTGATGGCATCGCGCATAGCGTCGATGCTGTCGAAGCCAAAGTCGGACTTGACGAGCTCGTCGGTGAGCTCGGGGGTGTTGCGGACCTTGATGCCCTTGACGGTGACCTCGACGGTGTGGGTCTCGGCCTCCTCGCCATCCTCGACCTCGTCGGTCCAGGTGACGGTCTTGACGTCGTCGACGTTAGCACCGATCAGAGCCTCGTTGAACTCCTTGGGGTTGCTGTCGCTACCGGCGATGAGCATGCGGCCCTCGGCAGCGAAGTTGTCGGCGTTCTCGACGGCCTTGAGGTCGACGGTAACGTAGTCCTCGGCCTCGACGGCACGATCCTCGACGTCCTCGAAGGTGGCACGGTAGTTGAGGAGCATCTCGACCTGGTTGTTGATCTCGGACTCGGTGACCTCCGCGGGAGGCATCTCGATCTCGACGGCGTCGTAGGAGGAGAGCTCGGCGGCAGGACGCAGAGAGAACTCGACGGTGTAGGTGTAGTCCTCGTGATCCTTGGCGAGGTCGAGCTCCTTGTAGTCACCGTTCTTAGTGGGGACGATGTCCAGCTCGTTGAGGACGGCGGGCTCGTTGGCGGCGATCAGATCGTTGGTGGCCTGGGCGAGGGTGGCCTCGGCGCCAAGAGCAGCGTCGATGACCGGACGGGGAGCCTTGCCGGCACGGAAGCCCGGGAAGCGGTACTTCTTGGCGGTGTCCTTGTAGGCCTTCTTGATCGCGGCGTCGACGTCGGCGGCCGGGATGGTGACCGTAGCGGTGAGCTTGGCGTCCTTGACGTCAGAAGCGGTGATGTTCAACACGTTCCTCCTCATACTGCCCAGCTTATCTGAGGTGCTGGTACCTTTATGCAACAAAGTGTCGCGACGGCCGAGGCCGACGCAGGTGCGTTGGTGCGGGCGAAAGGACTCGAACCTTCACGGGAATCCCACCAGAACCTAAATCTGGCGCGTCTACCAATTCCGCCACGCCCGCATGAGCGCACAGACTAGGAATGATAGCAGATACGAACGGCAAGCGCACGCACACCTTTTTAGGCCCACGACCTCACCACGAGTTACAGCGGAACAGGGTAGCTAATTT
>NZ_JBNPOK010000016.1:0-48461 GCF_050315135.1 Collinsella sp. SGI.033 | reverse complement strand
CCCCGGCAAATCGGCGGCAAAACGGACTCCAAAGCGTCCTTCGCAATCAAAAAGCCGGGGCCCGCGCGATGCGGACCCCGGCTTAATACCGTGACGATATGCTGGCTATGCCCTACACGTAGAACAGGATGTCATCGTAGGTCGGGACCGGCCAGTAGTCGGCGGCCACGATCTCCTCCATGGCATCCACGGAGGCACGCAGCGTATCCATAGCGGGAACGACCTCGTGTGCATACACATTGGCCTGCTCCTGGCCATCGAGAGCCTCGGCCTTCTGATGCACGGCGTCGAGCGCCTTGATGGAGTCGTTGATGGCGGTGATACCGTTGCAGAGCTTGTTGAGCGTGTTCTGCTCGCACTGCATGGCGGCCTCAGCACCGGCGGCACGAATTGTCTCAAGGCCCTTAGCGACCTTGGTGGCATAGGCGGTGATGACCGGACGATAGGTACGACGTGCCTCGCGAATCATCGTGGTAGCCTCGATGTTCATGAGCTTGTTGTACTTCTCGAGCTTGCAGTCGTAGCGGCACTGCGCCTCGGCCTTGGTCAGAACGCCCGTCTCCTCAAAGAGCGCGATAGCCTTATCGGAAACAAAGGCGGGAAGAGCGTCGGCCGTGGTCTTGTTGTTGGCAAGGCCGCGCTTCTCGGCCTCGATGGGCCACTCGTCGGAGTAACCGTCGCCGGAGAACAGGATGCGCTGGTGATCGGTCAGTACCTTCTTACAGTACTCGAGCGCGGCGTCCTGGAACTTATCCTCGGGCGTACCCTCGAGTGCGTCGGCGAAGGACTTGAGCGACTTGGCCACGGCGGCATCGAGCACCAGGTTGGAGTCGGAGACATTCTGCTCGGAGCCGCAGGCACGGAACTCGAACTTGTTGCCGGTGAAGGCGAACGGAGAGGTGCGGTTGCGGTCGGTGTTGTCCTGCATCAGCTTGGGCAGGGTATCGGCGCCCAAGTCGAGCACGCCGCGCGTGGCATGGACGGAAGCCTTGCCATCGATGATCTTCTCGACGACCTCGGTAAGCTGGTCGCCCAGGAAGATGGACATAATCGCCGGAGGAGCCTCGTTGGCGCCCAGACGATGGTCGTTGCCGGCCGAGGCAACGGAGGCACGCAGGAGCTCCTGGTAGTTATCGACGGCCTCGATCACCGCGGTGAGGAAGACGATGAACTGCAGGTTGTCGAGCGGGGTGTCGCCCGGATCGAGCAGATTCTCGGACTCGGTGCCAAGCGACCAGTTATTGTGCTTGCCCGAACCGTTGATGCCCTCGAAGGGCTTCTCGTGCAGCAGGCAGACCAAATCGTGGCGGGAGGCGATGAGCTTCATCTTCTCCATCATGACCAGATTCTGGTCGATGGCCTCGTTGACCTCGCCATAGACGGGGGCGAGCTCATGCTGGCAGGGAGCGACCTCGTTGTGTTTGGTCTTGGCGGGAATGCCAAGCGCCCACAGCTCATCGTCCAGGTCCTTCATATAGGCCGAGACGGTGGGGCGGATAGCGCCAAAGTAGTGCTCCTCGAGCTCCTGGCCCTTGCAGGGAGCAGCACCAAAGAGGGTGCGGCCGGTGATGACCAGGTCCCTGCGCTTGCGGTAAGCGTCCTTCTTGATCAGGAAGTACTCCTGCTCATCGCCCACGGAAGGAACGACCTTCTTGGGGGTCTTACCAAACAGCGCCAAAACGCGCTTGGACTCACGCGAGAGCGCGGTCATGGAGCGCAGCAGCGGGGTCTTCTTGTCCAGGGCCTCGCCCGTGTAGGAGCAGAAAGCCGTGGGGATGCACAGGACATCGTCCTTGATAAAGGCGGGGCTGGTGGGATCCCAAGCGGTATAGCCGCGGGCCTCGAAGGTGGCACGCAGGCCGCCGTTGGGGAAGCTGGAGGCGTCCGGCTCGCCCTGGATGAGGTTCTTTCCCGTAAACTTGGTAATAGCGGTGCCGTCGTGGTTGGGTTCGAGGAAGCTGTCGTGCTTCTCGGAAGTAATGCCCGAAAGCGGCTGGAACCAGTGCGCGTAGTGCGTCGCGCCCTTGGAGATGGCCCAAACCTTCATGGCATGGGCAACGGCGTTGGCCACATCCAGGTCGAGCGGCTCACCGTCCTCGAGGGTTGCAGCAAGGCGTTTCCAAATGTCCTTGGGGAGGTAGTCCTTCATGACTTCCTCAGAGAACACCATGGTCCCGAAGCGGTCAGTAAGTTCGGCCATACGGAACTCCCTTCGTATCGGCACCGCGTGAGAAGCGGTGTTGATTACTAACGAACGAGTCATAGCTTAGACTCGCCGTGTTTCCGCGACATTACCGTTATGTTGCCGTCGCGAAACTAATCAATGAGGTTACCGCATCGCGGCGATGTTGCCACCCTCAACAGTCAATCAACTGTATAAATTGCAGACCTCTCCGCATGGTTTAAGGGTAGTCTTTTTGGGACGGGGCTTTTTTAGCTGCCCTATTTAAATATGGTCTCAAGCTTTGGAGGCGCCGGATTGGGTAGCTAAAAAAGCCCCGTCCCAAAAAGACTACCCTGCGTACCTGGTGATGGGGTAAAAAAGCTCCAAATTAGCTACGCTGTTATAGGGAATGCCGATAGCGAAACATCTTCGATTGATATTTCCAAATAGCGAGTAAAACTCCACCGTAGCGCAGCGGTGCTGTAGAATCCTTACAACACATCACGCTAATGTATCTAAAGGAGCACGACATGCGCGTCGACGAGGTTTTTAAGCAGGCAGCGTCCCAGGGCACCACGCCCGTTTCGTTTGAGATGTTCCCGCCCAAGGGCGAGCTTACCCTCGACACGGCTCGCGAGGTGGCTGGCAATCTGTGCAAGCTTTCGCCGAGCTTTGTCTCGGTCACCTGCTCGGCCGGCGGCTCGGGCAACGGCTCCGCCACCGCCCCCATCGCGCATATGATTACGAGCGAATTCGATACGCCCTCGGTGGCGCACCTCACCTGCGTTGGCCGCACGCATGCCGATATCGCCGCCAAGATCGACGAATACCGCTCCGCCGGCGTAGAAAATGTGCTGGCCCTGCGTGGCGATCTTCCCGCCGGCGCGAGCGAGGATGACAAACCCGCCTCGGACTACGCCTACGCCCGGGACCTCATCCCCGAGCTCGTCGACGCCGGCTTTTGCGTGGGCGCCGCAGCCTACCCCGAGGGCCACATTGCCTGTGAGAATCTCAACGCTTCGGTCGAATACCTCAAGCAAAAGCAGGACGCCGGCGCGAGCTTCTTTGTGACGCAGCTCTTTTTTGATAACGAGTGCTTCTACCGTTTTCGCGAGCTTGCCGACAAGGCCGGTATCACTGTGCCCATTACCGCGGGCATCATGCCGTTTATGGGCAAGTCGCAGATCAGCCGCATGGTCTTTATGTGCGGCGCGTCGCTGCCCTCCCCCGTCATCAAGATTCTCGCCAAGTACGAGAATGACCCCGAGAGCCTGCAGGCAGCCGGTGTAGATTATGCCGCCCGCCAGCTTTGCGACCTTAAGGAGCACGGCGCCGACGGCCTGCACCTGTACACTATGAATCGTCCTGCGATCGCCGCAACCATTATGGAGCGCCTGGGGTAATGGAAAAACCGCACATCGATACAGCTTTTGGTGAAGTGCCGGCCGACCTTGCGTCGCCGGCGCTCTACCGTATCGATGATACCCACCATCCCCGCGTCGATCGTGCCGAGATGCTGCGGTATCTGGGTTACGACGGCCAGCAGATTGAGCCCGAGCTGTCGCAGCGTATTGAGCTTGTGGTCGAGCGCCTTGAGCTGGACATTGAGCCCCGTGGCGTGCGCCGCGTATTTGCCGTCGATGCCATGGGCGTGGACGAGCAGGGAGAGCCCAACATCCGTCTGGTTGGAACCAACGTTGAGCTGCGCGGTCGCGATATCTATCGACATCTCAAAGACGCCCGCTTTGCCGCGCTCATGGCATGCACCCTCGGCATGGACGCCGAGCGTCGTCTGCGCACCACGGGAGCCCAGCAGCCCCTAGAGGGAGCCGTGCTCGATGCCGCGTGCTCCGCCTATGTGGAAGCTGCCGTCGAGCAGATGGACCAGCAGGTCAAGGCTGCGGCCGCCGCACACGGACTCGCCGGTAACTGGCGCTTCAGTCCCGGCTACGGCGACTGCCCGCTTACGGCTCAGCGTTCAATCGTGGCTGCACTCAACGCCACGCGGCTCATCGGGCTTACCGTCACACCTACCAGCCTGCTCATGCCCACCAAGAGCGTGACCGCGGTGATCGGTCTGTTTGACGGCGAGGTCCACGACGCCCAGAGTCGCCCCACCTGCAATATCTGCCGCATGCGCGAGCACTGCCGCTTCCGCGCCGCCCACACCACCTGCTATTCCAGCCATTAGGAGCCCCCGATGTTTACTCCGCTTATCACTCATGATCTGGACGGCGCCGCGCTGGCGGCGCCCGTTGATGCTGCCCGCCGCAAGGGCGCCACGTACAAGACGCGCACGATCGACGACCTTTACATTAAGGACGATCGCCTGCGCGCCGCCATCGAGGGCACGGGGCACCTGCTGTTCGACGGCGGCATGGGCACCATGCTGCAGGCGGCCGGCATGAAGGCCGGCGCCCTGCCCGAGCTGCTCAACTTTGAGGAGCCCCGGGTCATTACCGATATTCAGCGTCAGTATGTCGAGGCCGGCTGCGATGTGATCACCGCCAACACCTTTGGCGCCAACGCCCACAAGCTCGACGGTGCCGCCACCGTGGCAGATGTCTTTGCCGCCGCCGTCGCCTGCGCCCGCGCGGCCGGCGCCCACTACGTCGCCGGCGACATCGGCCCCATCGGTGCGCTGCTTCGCCCCTTGGGTACCCTCAGCTTCGACGAGGCCTATGACCTCTTTGCCGAGGAAGTGCGCGCTGGCGTCGACGCGGGTGTGGACCTCTTTATTATCGAGACCATGACCGACCTTGCCGAGATCAAGGCGGCGGTCCTTGCCTGCCGCGAGAACTCCGAGCTGCCCGTCTTTGCCACCATGACCTTTGAGGAGGACGGCCGCACCTTCCTGGGTACGAGTCCCGAGGTTGCCGCCATCACGCTCGACGCCATCGGCGCCGACGTCCTGGGCATCAACTGCAGCCAGGGACCGGCCGAGCTCCGAGGACTCGCCGCACGCATGCTCACCGTTACCGACAAGCCCGTTATGGTGCAGGCCAACGCGGGCCTGCCCCACGTGGACGACGACGGTAACACCGTCTTTGACATCCAGGCCCCCGAATACGCCAAGGCCGTCGCCGGCATGATCGCCGACGGCGTGAGCGTCGTGGGCGGTTGCTGCGGAACCACGCCGGCGCATATGGCAGCGCTGCGCACGCTTATCGATAACCACACGCCCAGTCCGCGCCACCGCAAGCCCAGCATGTCGGTCACAAGCGCCCAGACCGTGGTGGACCTTCCCTGTGACGGCCACAAGATCGCCGTCATCGGCGAGCGCATCAACCCCACCGGCAAAAAGCGCCTGCAGCAGGCCCTGCGCGACGGCGACCTGGACTACGTCGTAAGCCAGGGCATCAGCCAGCAGGAGCAAGGCGCCGACATCCTGGACGTCAACGTGGGCCTGCCCGAGATCGACGAGGTCAAGATCATCCAACAGGCCACCGAGCAGCTCCAGGGTTCCACGCTGCTGCCGTTGCAGATCGACTCCACCGACCCCGCAGCCGTCGAGGCCGCCGTGCGCCGCTACGCCGGCAAGCCCATCATCAACTCGGTCAATGGCAAACAGCAGATCATGGATGAGATCTTTCCGCTGGTCGCCCACTACGGCGCCAACGTCGTCGGCCTCACGCTCGACGAAGGCGGCATTCCCGATACCGCCGAGGCTCGCTTCGCCATCGCCGAGCGCATCGTGGCCGAGGCCGCCCGCTACGGTATCGGACCGGACCGCATCCTCATCGACTGTCTGGTCATGACCGCCTCGACCAATCAACGCCAAGCCGAACAGATCCTGCGCGCCATGTCCCTGTGTAAGGAGCGTCTGGGCGTCAAATGCGCGCTTGGCGTGTCGAACATCAGCTTTGGTCTGCCCGCCCGCCCGCTGCTGGGCTCGGTCTTTTTGGCTGCCGCCTTCGGCGCGGGCCTGGACGCCCCCATCATGAACCCGGGCTCCAAGCGCTTTATGGATACCGTCTACAGCTATCGCGTCTTGAGCGTTGAGGACGAGGGCTCGACCGGATACATCGAGCGCTACGCCGGCTGGACCGATCCGTACAAGATCGCCGCGAACCCGGAGGCGGGCACAGTATCGACCGACACTGTGCCCGCCGCTGGCACCGACGGCACCGACGGCAACGACGATCCGATTCGTCGCATGGTCGTCTCGGGCCGCAAAGGCGAGATTGCGGCCGAGACCGAGCGTCTGCTGGCAGACCACGACGCCATGGACCTCATCAACAACCACTTTATCCCCGCCCTCGACGAGGTTGGCGTCCTCTTTGACCAGGGAAAGTTCTTCTTGCCGCAGCTCATGGCCTCGGCCGAGGCCGCGCGCGTGGGTTTTGACACCATCAAGCGCCGGATGCCCGCCGGCGAGATTGCCGACAAGGGCAAAATCTGCGTGGCCACCGTCAAAGGCGACATCCACGACATCGGTAAGAACATCGTCAAGATGCTGCTCGATAACTACGGCTATACCGTCTTTGACCTAGGCCGCGACGTCGACCCGCAGGAGGTGCTCAAGACCGTACGGGAGCGCGACATCAAGCTCGTCGGCCTCTCGGCGCTTATGACCACCACGGTCGTCGCTATGGAGGAGACCATCAAACTGCTTCATGCCGAGGTGCCGGGCGTCAAGATCATCGTAGGCGGCGCCGTACTCACCCCCGAATACGCCAAGCAGATCGGCGCGGACTACTACGCCAAGGACGCCGCCGAAAGCGCTCGTATCGCCGAAGAGGTCTTTGGGCAGTAACACAACGGAAACAACCGAGCACCAAAACGTGCCGCATGCGCCACTTGGCACGTGCGGCACGTTAGAATAGACAAGACTATGCTCGTTTTGGCAGATAGGAGTGCAAGGATGGCGATCACGCCCGCAGAAATCGCGGAAACCCGCGGCATGGTTGAGGAGCAGAACCTCGACATCAGGACCATCACCATGGGTGTTTCGCTCATGGGTTGCGGCGACGAGAACCTCGACCGCATGTGCACGAAGATCTACGACCACGTGACGCACACGGCTGAGCATCTGGTCGAGACCGCCGAGAACCTCGAGCGCGAGTACGGTATCCCCATTGTCAACAAGCGCGTTTCCGTCACCCCGGTGGCGCAGATCGCCGCGTGCTGCAAGGATGAGGACCTCACCCCCATCGCGCATGCCCTCGACCGCGCGGCCGAGACGCTCGGCATCGATTACCTGGGCGGCTTCTCCGCACTCGTCCAGAAGGGCATCGGCGACGCCGACCGCCGCGTCATCCAGTCCATCCCCCAGGCGCTCGCTACCACCAGCCGCGTCTGCTCCAGCGTCAACGTCGCCAGCCTGCGCGCCGGCATCAACATGGACGCCGTGCTCATGGCGGCTCAGACCATCATCGATGCCGCCAAGCTTACGGCAGATGAGGATTCCGTCGGTGCTTCCAAGTTTGTCTGCTTTGCCAACATGGTCGAGGACTCCCCGTTTATGGCGGGCGCCGTTCACGGCGGTGGCGAGGCCGACGCCGTCATCAACGTAGGCGTCTCGGGCCCCGGCGTTATGGCCGCAGCCCTGGAGAAGCTGCCCGATTCCGCATCGATGATGGAAGTCGCCGAAAAGATTAAGCAGACCGCCTTTAAGATCACCCGTGCCGGCGAGCTCATGAGTCGCGAGGCCGCCCGTCGCCTAGGTGTCGAGAAGGGCATTGTCGACCTGTCGCTAGCGCCTACGCCTGCCGTCGGCGACTCCGTCGCGCGCATCCTCGAGATCATCGGCGTGGGCACCTGCGGTGGCCCCGGCACGACCTGCGCGCTCGCCATGCTCAACGATGCCGTCAAGAAAGGCGGCGTCATGGCCAGCTCCAGCGTGGGCGGCCTCTCGGGCGCCTTTATCCCCGTGTCCGAGGACGCCGGCATGATCGCCGCCGTCGAGGCCGGCGCGCTTTCGCTCGAGAAGCTCGAGGCCATGACCTGCGTGTGCTCCGTTGGCCTGGACATGATCGCCATTCCCGGCGACACCCCGGTCGAGACTATCGCCGGCATTATCGCCGACGAGATGGCCATCGGCGTCATCAACAATAAGACCACGGCCGTGCGCGTGATCCCCGCCATCGGCAAGGGCGTGGGCGACTGCGTCGAGTATGGCGGCCTGTTTGGCCGTGCGCCCATCATGCCGGTGAACCCCAACGCCGGCACCGTGCTTGCCCACCGCGGTGGACGCTTCCCGGCGCCGCTGAACTCGCTCAAGAACTAGCTGAAGGGTTCGGGCGGGAGCCCCGGTGAGGGCAAATATATAAGGTCGCCTGCTCGGACAGTCCTGACTCGCACGGAGAGCACATTATGTGCTCTCCGGCTCGTGCGGAACTCGCGATCGACCTTATATATTTGCCCTCACCGGGGCTCCCGCACATCGGGACCTCAGTTGGGTTCTATCCCGGTTGCAGTTGCTTCGCTCCTGCACCACTTGGCTGGTGCGGCGGTTTGGCGTTGGAACGGTTCTTTTTCTGATATATGCTTGTTGCGGCTCTTCTTTTGGGAGGGGCCGCTTTTTTGTTGTAAGGGGGATGGCCCGTGGCTGATGGTGTAATTCAATCTGAGCTTCTTTCTGCGGATTGGAATGGCGAATGGATGCGTCTACAGGCTGCTCGGCGGCGTTGTGCTGTCACGATGGTCGCCAACTCCAGCCCGCGCTATGACCTGCACGTGATGAATGTCATCGGCGCCTCGGTTACCCGTAGCAATGGCTTTGTGTACGCCTTTAACATCCTTATTCAGATGGATGCACTACCGCAGGTCACGTATTTTGAATCGCCCCGTCGTGACACCTTCGATAGCCTCGAGGCCGGCGTGGCGGACCTCTCCCGTATGCTCGAGCATGGCAACGAGGATAAGATCGATCGTCTGCGCGACTATATCGCCCAACATATGATCGAGAACCCCCATGCCGGCGAGCCGGGATCCAAGGGCGTGCCGCAGGGACGTTACATGCTCGACCACATCCGCAAGGTCCGATGGGCGTTCATCGCCTGGGAGCCGGTCTCTGCGCCCCGACCGTAGCCCATCTAAAGTATGCATCGTCTACCCGCCCGGCATCCGCATTCTTTGCGAACTGGCAAACGCGCTCCACACCGCGCCGTTCCTGCGCTATCGTGGGACAGCTCACGTAGATTAAGGCCCCATCGCGGGGCGCCCCATACATAGAAAGCGAGATCCCATGGCACTGACAGGAGCCCAGGTCAAGCAGCTTCGCAGCATGGCCCATCACCTCAACCCCGCCATCATCATCGGTAAGTCCGATGTCAACGAGGGTACCGTCGAGCAGACGGTCGCCTACCTGGAGAAGCACGAGCTCGTTAAGTGCTCCGTGCTGGACGGCTCCAGCCTTTCTGCCCGCGAGGCCGCCGAGGAACTCGCCGAGCGCTGCCACGCCGACGTCGTTCAGGTTATCGGTCGCAAGTTCTCGCTGTATCGAGAGTCCTCGCGCAAGGATATCGAGAAGATCAAGCTCGTCTAAGAGCCAATCGGTTCACACAGAGCAAGCCTGCGGGCGTCCGAACAATACGGGCGCCCGTTTTTTATCGCTCAATGAACGGTCGGTTGACCCTGCTTTCGACCAGACGCTCGTAGAGACGCTTGGTCTCGGGCTCGGGAACGCCTGCGACCTGTTCCTTAAGATGATGGATATGCCCGCTATAGAGCTCGACGATATCGCGGCGTCTCCCCGCCGCTCCGTACACGCGCATGGCGCATCGCACCATGTCCTCGCGTGCGGTCTCCTGACGTAGCCCCGCTTCTGCCAGCCAGATTGCCGACTGCAGGTCGTTTTCTTCCAAGGCAGCGCTTGCTCCCACAATCATGCAGTCGATAAACTTCGACTGCATGATGCGGCGCATGCGCAAAAAGTACGTCGGATTGCAACCGTTGGGGATATACAGCGGTCCGGTATAGAGCTGTTCGATCTTAAGACACAGCTCGACCAGGTGAGGCCCACGCACTCTTGTGCGATTACCCAAAATCTCGCGGCTTATCTGCTCAAATAGCTTCACATCGGTCTTAACGTAATCCCTGTTGAGGCCAAGGCAGTCGTTTTGAATCAGGACGCACGACTTGCCATCTGGCGTGGGTCCCAAAGCGGATCGTAAGCGTGACACAGTCGAATACAAGTTGTTACGGGCGCTACTGTACTCGGCATGTGGCCACAGTTCCATAGCCAAGGTCTCGCGATCGACAAACGAATCGATACCCAACGCAAGCCGCTCGGCAAGCGTTGCCGCTTTCTTACGACGCCACATCTTGTCTGTGATGGGAAATCCGTCGCGCTCGGCACGAAACGCGCCAAACATGCGAATCTCGATATGATCGATAGCGTCGACGGGTTCGACCTCGCCGACCTGGAACAGCCGCTCGCTCTCTCCCTCCAAATCGTCGCGCAGCGAATATCGCGATAGCTCACGCACCGGGAGCTTCTTTCGAATCTTGGCAGCAGGCTCGCCCAGGCAATGCATCGCAAGGCGTGCAAACAGCCGATACGCTGGCTCCAGAATCCCAGAACGATTCATAGACATCCAGGCGGCAAGATCGCTGTCACGGCCCGCAGACGCCAAATGCAGCGCTACGACCCAAGCCTCCGCGCCGCCGACTTGTGTCCGACTTAGGTCGAGCAGCTCTGCCTCTTCTCGTACCGACACCATCGACGTATTGCGAAGGCTTGATGCACGCTCCAACAGCAACGCGTTGTCGCGCATGTATGCGATCGACTCGTCAGCAAGCTTGAGCACCTGGACCGCGCGGAACTTCGCGTTGACCGGGCGCCCCTCGGCGAGCGCCTGCCAGCCTTCAAGTAGCAGGCCAAACAGCTGGATTTGATTGTCACGCACGCGCACGGCAAAGCGATCGAGCTCATTAAACGCCGTATCGTCAGTCATTGGCAGGCCTGCAAGCAGACGCCGTGCCGCCAGCACCATACGCACCCAGACAGCCGGTGCCTTAAGCCCACGAGCATCGAGTGCCTCCCGTGTTCGAGACATCTCGTCGTCACGCTCATCGATTCCCATAAAGGACCCATCGAAGAGCTCCACCAACATCCGATCTGCCCGTATGAGAATCTCTGCAATATCGAGTTCGCAATCATATACCTTGTTCGCCTTGAGTCCCGAAAGTGCTGCGCCGTCTTTCGCCTGTTCGGTCAGCCGGCTCTTAACCTCGATATGCGCCGACAGCATATCGAGCGCAGCACAAGATGCCTCATTTTTTGGAAGAGCAGGATTGGCTGGAAGCCCAAGCTCGCAATCTCCATAACAGACGACCGTAAGCACCTGGGCGACTTTCCAAGAAACCAAATCAATCTCGCGGACCGACTGTGCGCTCGCATGTTCGACAATCGAGGCCATATACCGGGCCAGTTTAGTATTCGAAACGCTTACCGCCGCCAAATAGACACCAAGTGCCTCGGTGGGCGTCGGCTCCAACGCGGGCTTGTCGGCATCCGTCGTCCTCAGTACCGCGCGACAGACATCCCCTCCATGCCCAGTCAGAGCCAAATCGACACCATACTGTCCAGCAAGCTCAAGGACGGCGTCTCGATCCAAAAAGGCATCTGCCAAATCCATCGCAGCATCGCATCGGCCCGCCTTGAGCAGAATGCGTGCCGCGCGCATAACGAGCTCTGGACGAATTTCCGCAACCATTTTTCGTAATCTCAGGCGCGCGTTATCCTCGGTGCCCATACACGTAAAGCTTCGGTCGACCGGATCGACACCAAAAATCGGATAATCACGAACAAGATAGGACTGATCGATCATGGAGAGCCTGACACCGCATGCCTCAAGTTCCGCAATCTTGCCCTCGCCCATCAGGGCCATCACGCACGCCACGTTAAATAGGGCGCCGTTATCGATTGATGCCATATCGGCAAGTGCCGCACCGTATACGTTGACAATCTCGTTTTCGAGCAAGCTGGCAACGTCGCCCTCTCCGTACAGCCCCGTCTGCATAGCCGAAACCAACTCGGGAACACCCTGTGTGAGCTGGTAAAAATCGAGCGACGTGCTAATCGAGAACGCCGATGCCCAAGCCGAATACTCATAGGCATGCACCTTGAGCATCTGCGCATTGATCTTGACCGAGTCACCCAGCCCGCGAATCAACTGGCGATTTGAGGGGCGGCAGGTGACAAAGACCCCGATCCCCATAGTGCGCAGGCCTCGAATTCGATCGATAAGCTCCTCGGTATCTTGCTGATCGAGGTTGGGGACGTTATCAATCGCAATCAACGATCGCGGTTTGTCCTCAAGTTCATCTGTGACCACTTCGAGCTGCATAAACACCTCGCGGGCAATCGCGCGGTCAGCCTCGATGATTCGTACCAGACCGCGCGTCGGGTCGCTTTTGACTTCCTGAGCGTACTGAAGCAATATCGATGTTTTCCCAAACCCATCTGGTGCATAGAGCAACACAATGCCCGCCTTGCGGCCCTTGACAATCAACTCGCTCATCAGGCGATCACGTCGGACCATATAACCTGTGCCCAACGGTGCCAATTCGAGATCGTCCGTATCGTTCAGCCCGTTCATCATGCTCGCTCCTTACCTCGGCCACATGGACACCGTAATCGCAAGACAGCCCAAGCCATCCCGTAAATCGAACGACGTAGAGTTTTAGGTTGTCTTTCGGTTCGCATTTGGCAAGTTTTTGTTCAGCGAGCGCCGATTGAAACTTTTCCCCCAACCAACCGGTCTTTGCGCAGGTCAATGCGCTTGCCAGCATGTCCCACTCATTTGGCAGTGTAACGCAATGGGGCTTGTAATATTTTGTTGCGCAACTCACCTACGCGCTGATACCGTTTGCGACTCATTAGTAGCATTTTTGAATAGAATATGCTAGAGAATGCATCACGCTATACGAGGCACCACCGTCAAGCTTTTGGCAAGCTAATGTTATGCACACCATAAAGTCCGCGCTCATCTGGTTCCACTGGCAGATATTGCGGACGGACGCAGTATAAGGACTCATGAGTCTATAAGCTAGCCGCCATCCCGCATATGCATAATAAAAAAGGCCCCCGCAGAACGGGAGCCTGTAACAAAGTAATAACAAATCGCTCGGATTGTACTACTCGCAGAGCGAAAGGGCAGCCTCGTCGGCAACGACGACGCAGTTGGTGTGCAGCTGCAGGATCGAAGCCGGGCACTCGGGCGTAACCGGGCCATAGCACATATCGTGCACAGCCTGAGCCTTGGCCTCGCCGTTGGCGATGACCAGGATCATGCGGGCATACATGATGGTCTGGGTACCCATGGTGTAAGCCTGGCGGGGAACGTCGTCGATGCTATCGAACAGGCGGCTGTTGGCCTGAATGGTGCTCTCGGTAAGGTCGACGCAGTGCGTACCCTTGGAGAAGTGGTCATCGGGCTCATTGAAGCCAATATGACCGTTATTACCAATGCCGAGCAGCTGCAGATCCGGGTAACCGGCGGCAGCGACGATCCTGTCGTACTCGGAGCAGGCAGCGGCGGCATCGGGGTTGGAGCCATCGGGCACGTGCGTGTTATTCAGATCGATGTTGATGTGATCGAAGAAGTTCTCGCGCATGAAGTAGTGATAGCTCTGGGGATCATCGTGCGAAAGGCCGCGATACTCGTCCAGGTTATAGGTGCTGACCTCGGAGAAGTCAATATCGCCCTTCTTGTACCAATCGGCGAGCTGCTTGTAGGCGCCAATCGGAGTGGAGCCGGTGGCAAGACCGAGCACGCAATCGGGCTTAAGGATAACCTGCGCCGAGATGATATTGGCGGCCTTGCGGCTCATATCCTCGTAGTCTTTAGCTTTAATGATCTTCATTACGCATCCTTTCTCGTAGAAGAGAGGCAAGGCTCCCCTTACAAGCACTTGCCCGCGGCCTGCGTCGGCCGCAACCAACGTGTGCGGCCACCAGGGCGAGGTCGCGTAATGTATGTATCTCGTGTCTAGCCGCGTCGAGGCCCCTGCCCGTCCACGGTGACCCGAAGCCTTTTAGCCTCGGACAATTTCCATCTTGCCACGGAGGGCGCCCTCTTTCAAGGGCGCCCTCCGTAAACGTGTTTGAATTGTAGGCCAAAGGGCAAGCGAACGAGTTAGCGCTCGCGAGCGACGATGAGCTGATCCATCTCCTCGACATGCTCGCCGACGGAGCCCTTGATGCTCGAGAACTCAACAGAGTTGCACACCAAAATGGGAACCGTCACATCGTAGCCCTCGGCCTCGATTGCCTCGCGTTCAAACTCGATAAGCACATCGCCCTTATGGACGATATCGCCCACCTGTGCATGCACGGTAAAGTGTTTGCCCTCGAGCTGAACGGTATCGAGTCCAACGTGGATTAAAACATCCAAGCCATCGACCGTGTTGAGCGCAACGGCGTGTCCCGTTGGAAAAATCGCCTCGATCTTGGCATCCGCAGGTGCAATCACGCGCGTGCCCGTAGGCCGAATGGCAACGCCTTGGCCCAAAAGGCCAGTGGCAAACGTCTGGTCGTTAACCTCGGAAAGCGGAATGACATCGCCCGAGATGGGAGCATCCAGCGTAAGGACTCGACCACGCATACCAAAAGACCTTAGGACTTTAGTGAACATGCTCCCCCTTGGACATACCAATAATCAAAACCAGCTTACTAGTTTACCACTTGGCATTGGTTTTTGACCATTAGGGAAGTTCGCGCTTGACAACCTCGACGATGTCGTCAACGACGCGCTGAGTCAGCTCGTGCGTCTCGGCCTCGGCCATCACGCGAACCAGCGGCTCGGTACCGCTCGGGCGCACCAGAATGCGGCCGCGACCGTTAAGCTCCTTCTCGGCGGCAGCGACAGCGTCCCAAATGGGCTGGCAATCGTCCAGACCGGCCTTGTTGTCGGAATGCACGTTGACGAGCACCTGCGGGTACTTCTTCATGATGCCGGCAAGGTCGGTGAGGGAGCGGCCAGTGCGCTTGAGCACGGCCAGCAGCTGCAGCGCCGTCACCAGGCCATCGCCGGTGGTGTTGTGCTCCAGGAAGATGATGTGGCCGGACTGCTCTCCGCCGATAACGGCGCCGTCCGCGAGCATGCGCTCCAGCACGTAGCGGTCGCCCACGGCGGTCTGCACCATCTCAAAGCCCTGTTCCTTCATAGCGATGGAAAAGCCCAAGTTGCACATAACGGTCGAGACGATCTCGGAGTTGGCGAGCTTGCCGCGAGCGGCGAGGTCAGAGCCGCAGATGGCCAGGATGTAATCACCATCGATCTCGTTGCCCTCGCTGTCCACGAACAGCACGCGATCGGCGTCACCGTCGTGGGCCAGGCCGATGTCGGCGTGGGTGCGCAGTACGAGCTCGCGCAGGGGCTCAAGATGAGTGGAGCCGCACTCGACATTGATGTCGGTGCCACAGTAGTCGGTATTGATGGCGTGGACCGTGGCGCCCAGACGCTGAAGCGCGGCAGGCGTGGTCTGGCAGGAAGCACCGTGACCGCAGTCAACGGCAACGACCAGGCCGTCGAGCTTAAGGCCGTCGAGGGTGCTGATAGCGTGGTCGACGTATGCCTTGCGAGCGTCCTTCATCTTGATGATGTGGCCCACACCGGCGCCGGTCGGCAGCGTGTCGGCAGCCATGGCCTCCTCGGACATGACCCAGGCGCTAATCTCTTCTTCAACGGCATCGGGAAGCTTCATGCCCTTGCGGCTAAAGAACTTGATGCCGTTAAACTCCGGCGGATTGTGCGAAGCGGAGATGACGATGCCGCCGTCGAGCTCGTTTTGGACGGTGAGCAGCGCCACGGCCGGCGTAGGGATAACGCCGCAGCAGTGCGGGCGACCGCCCTCGGCCATAATGCCAGCGGTCAGAGCGCTCTCGAGCATGGTGCCCGAAAGACGCGTGTCGCGGCCAACGCAAATGTCCGGACCAAGGAACTTGGTCGCCGCACGGCCAAGGCGAAACGCGAGGTCGCACGAGAGGTCGGCGTTGGCGACGCCACGGACGCCGTCGGTGCCAAAGATGTTCTGGGGCATAGGATCGCTCCTTCCCAAGTGGGCAAAACGCACTCGCCCACCCTAGTCGAAAAAGAAAAGCGGGACCCGCCGAGCAATCGGCAGGCCCCGCTTGTACATTGTATCTCGTAAGGAGAAAAACCTTAACGCTTGGAGAACTGGGGAGCGCGGCGGGCCTTCTTGAGGCCGTACTTCTTGCGCTCGACCACGCGAGCATCGCGCGTAAGGAAACCGGCCTTCTTGAGGTCAGCACGGTAGTCGCCAGCGTTCAGAAGAGCGCGAGCGATGCCCAGGCGCAGAGCGCCGGACTGACCGGAGATGCCGCCGCCATCGCACAGAGCGATAACGTCGAACTGACCGGCGGTATCGGTCACCTTGAAGGGAGCAAGGGCGTTCTCAACGAGCTGATGACGGCCGAAATACTGCTCGGCGTCACGCTTGTTGATAGTCACCTTGCCGGTGCCGG
This sequence comes from Collinsella sp. SGI.033, assembly GCF_050315135.1. Taxonomy (NCBI): domain Bacteria; kingdom Bacillati; phylum Actinomycetota; class Coriobacteriia; order Coriobacteriales; family Coriobacteriaceae; genus Collinsella; species Collinsella sp. SGI.033. The sequence goes on along the minus strand of NZ_JBNPOK010000016.1, from coordinate 31,860 downwards.
GGACGAGACGGACGCGGGCGACGGCGTTCTTACGACGGCCGGTACCCTGGTAGACAACGGTGTTCTCAGCCATCTTTAAGCCTCCAGCTCAATCTTCGTGGGGTTCTGGGCAGCATGCGGATGCTCGGCACCAGCGTAGACCTTAAGCTTGGTCATCTGGGCACGGCCGAGGGTGGTCTTGGGCAGCATGCCGCGAACGGCGCGCTCGATGACCTTCTCCGGGTGCTTCTCCATAGCCTGGTGGAAGCTCTCAGCCTTGAGGCCGCCGTTGTAGCCGCTGTGGCGATAATAGGTCTTCGTGTCGGCCTTGTTACCGGTAAGCTGGACCTTATCGGCGTTGATGACGACAACGAAGTCGCCGCAGTCGCTGTTGGGCGTGAACTGGGGCTTGTTCTTACCGCGCAGGATCATTGCGATCTGGGTGGCAAGACGGCCCAGGACAGCACCATCGGCGTCGACGAGAACCCAGTTGCGCTGGACCTCGCCCTGCTTGGCGTAGTGAGTCGATTTCGAAATCACTTAGACTCCTCCATGTACAGTACGTGTTGTTACAGAGATTCACGGGGCTCTGCAAGTAACCCGTCCATATTACCCCGCCCGTCGCCCGAGTCAACAGGTATTTTGGCTCTGACCAGACTTTCTGCACATGTCGTCCATCGGTAATGATGTCGCGACGCTAGCGCTCGACAAATGCCTTGATATCACTCAGCAGACGCTTTGCCTCCTGACGACCCTGAATATACAGGTCGAGAAGCTTTGCCGGATCGTGCTCGACGTGACCGACCTCGACAGGCTTTTGCGGGGCAACGACCAGCGCGCGACCCTCGCGCTCATACTTCCACAGATGCATGCGCTGGATGTTATAGCGGTCGTGGCGCGTCTCGATAGCCTCGAGCAGGTAGGGGTAGTCGGCATAGCGGGCGCGTGCGGCAGGCATAAACTCGTAGGGCTTTTTCTCGTACGAGCGGTCCTGCGTGACAATGACAACCGCGCGATCGAAGCCGGCCTCCTCCAGCACGTGCTCGATAGGGACCGAATCGGCTACGCCGCCGTCGACGTATTTGTGCCCGTCGATCTCGACCGGCGGCGTCACCAGCGGCAGCGACGTCGAGGCGCGCACGGCATCGAGGTCGAGCACGGCGCTTTTGACCGGCAGGTATGCAGCGGTTCCAAAGAGCATGTCCGTCGCGACGGCGTACATCTCGATGGGGCTCGCGTCGAATGCCTCGTTATCAAAGGGATCCAAGCGGTCCTGGACATCGTTGAAGATGAAGTCGTAACCCACGATGGAGCCCGTGGACGCAAACGATGCGGCACCCATGAAGCGGTTGTCGTTGCAGAAAGTCAGGTTGATGCGGTTGGCACGGCCGATCTGGTGCGACTTGTAGTTCACGCCGTTGAGGGCGCCGGCCGATACACCGTAGACAGCCGGAATCTCGACGCCAGCCTCCATGAGGACGTCGAGCACGCCCGCGGTAAACTGCCCGCGAAAACTGCCGCCCTCCAAGACGAGCGCGACCTTGCCGGCGTTCTTTGCCTTATCTTCTGCCGTCATGTTGACCTCCTACTGTTTCGTTTTGGCCTTCTTCTACCCAGTTTTGAGATGGAGAGCGCATGGGTTTTGGAGTTGAGGAGGACGGGGCGACTGGCGGAAAGCACGTCCCGTTCTGGGGGGCGATTCCGGGATGGACTTTCCGCTTGAGGCGTCAACGTGAGTAGTCAATTTGGGACGGGGCTATTTTAGCTGCCCTTTGACTGTCGACGAATTATTGGGGACCGGAACTAATATCGACTGGCTTATAGGGGCAGCTAAAATAGCCCCGTCCCAAATTGACTACTCCACCTTGTAGAGGCTTTGCGCGGAGAATCCGCGTATTTGCTTCGCAAATCCGCACCGGCTTCGGCCGCCTGCCGGCGTCCTCGCCCGCGGGCTAAAAACGCTTACGCGTTTTCTTTACGCCCGCGCCCTGCACAGAGTTCGGTTCTCCGCGGTATCTATATGTAATAAAAAAGCAGGTAGGTGCGTTTACCTACCTGCCTGTAGCTATTGGTGGAGGCGCGGAGAATCGAACTCCGGTCCACGAAAGCCCCCTGATTGGCATCTCCAAGCTCAGTCGCTGGTTTAGTCTCGGACGCTTTGCGCGCAGCGACACGCTCGCGGCATCCCAACCGGTTCGGTCTTAGCCCGCGCCATACCGATTACGTGCGCGGGAGCATTCCCCTAACATGACGTCGCGCCGGTGTCGGGGAAATCACCGGGTTGACGCGCCGCTATAAACTAAGCAGCGAGAGCCATAGGCTCAAAAGAAGAGTTGTTGTCAATTCAATTTGACGGTACCCCTGTTTAACGAGGCGAGGAGACCTCGGCTTGCTTCCTCTCTCAGAGCTATCGTGTCGAAACCAGTCGCCCCCGAATGTTGGGAAAGTCTGGATGGTATCGGGCCTGCAAACACCCGATAACCGTCGACTTTTCAAGGAACACGCGGGGTAAACCCCGCTCGTGGATAGCTATCTTACCACGTTCTAAAGGCAGACAGCTGCTCTATGCACGAGCTGTGAAGACCCTAATGTGCACCATACTTCGCATTTTTGCCACTGAACGCGTCACGTATATTTTCGCCAAGCAAAATTGACCCGTCGAAAGGACCGTTATGGATACCAAGCAGCAACTCGTCAATGCCCTCGCAGGCCTGGGCTCAACCATTACCGAAGCTATGGATGTCATCGAAGGCTTTGTCCCCTGCGGACATCCCGCCCTCACGGTATCAAACGCACTCGTCGCGCTGGACGCTGACGATGATGCAGCTCTCGCCCAGCAGTTTGAGACCGTCGCGGGCTTTATCGACCACGTGAGCGAGAACCGCGGCGTGGCCGCCTACCACGGCATCGAGGTCGAGCTCGCGGGTCCCAAAGCCGATCTGCTCGCAGCAATCCGCGAGGTAGGCGCCCTTATGCAGACCGCAGGCGTCAAGAACACCCAGGTCAACGAGTGGGTCTACCGCAGTCTAGCAGCACTAAACGATTCCGACGAAAAGGCCGCCGAGAAGCTCGTCGAAGCTCCCGTCATCAAGGCAGCGCTTTTGTAATTAAAGGATGCGTGGCCTTTTGAGCGCCGACGTTCCGAAGGCCACGCAAACAGTTCGCGCTAACCGATAGCCGCGCCACCACGTTCGGCCAAAGCTAGAATCGGCATCATTTGGCGCGGGGTCTTTGCTGCAAGATCGGCATGTTCGAGCAGCTTGCGATTGTTGGTCACCAAGTAATCGATCTGCGCGCGCTTGCACGCGGCGAGTACCAAGTTGTCCTCGTAATCGCGATGGAGCGCTAAGTATTTGTCGGCCAGCCAAAGGTCCGATGCATCTGCACCCACGGCCGTGGCGTTTTCGGTCACGTTCCGAACAAACGCCAACGCCGCATCGCCAATTGCACGGACAGATGCCTCGTCGAGCGCTCCCCCGCCGGCAAGAACGCTACGCTTCAGCTCGTGTTGGACAACGCACAGCACGTCCTTGGCGATATGCACCGGAAAGAACAGCAACGCCCCCGTCTCCGTCGCCTGTCCAATAAACGCGCGCGGCAAGCGACTCGGTATGCTCGGCGCAAAATGAATCGACCCATACGTTGGCGTCCACCATAATCTTAAGGGGGCCTCCACTCACAGGATCATCCCCTTTTGGCGATAATGCTCATCCATGGCTTCGGAATAGATTGTGTCCCAGCTGCGGTCATCAGACGCAGATGATGTATCGATGCCCAGGTCCGCGTAAAGCCGATCCACCGCCGCCCATGATGCGACAAACGGCGAGGTGCCACCAGCACTAGGCGGTTGGTCGTCAACGGCCGACAACACCTCTTCGCACGAACCGCCACCCTGCGCGACCTTGGCCACCACCTTTTTGATGAGCTCGGGCAGTGACCCGCCCGAAAGCCGCAGCGCCTCCTCGGCACGATTCTTGACCTGGCGATCCACGCAAACGTTCACCTGCGCCATGCCGCTAGCAGCACCCACGGCGCTCTCGCTCCCTTCAATTGCTATCCTCGATAGCAACACTATATAGAGACGCTATCAATTGGGGTCAAATGCAAAAGGCCTGCGCCCGGACGACACCGATGCCGTCTGGGCGCAGGCCAGATAACGTGGGCAAACACGTCTGCTAACGCAGGTAAGCCTTCGCGTTGCTCAGGCTGTAGGCGATCGTCGAGCCGTTGTGCATCAGCGACGATGCCTGCGAGGCAATCGCGCCGGTACTGCCCAGTGCCAAGAGCGCCGAGTTGGTGAGCATCACCTTAGAGTAGGAGCTCGTCAGACGATCAACGAGGCCCTGGCTCATACGGCGCAGGCGCACGATCGCAGCAAGATCCGTATCGGTCAAAGTGCGCGGAACCGATGATGGCGCGACGCCCTTCGATGGACGAAGCGATGCCGTGCGCCACGATGTACTCGACGGCAGCATGCCGCACGCGATGCCCTGCACGCAGGCATTCTTTACCGGAGCGCTGGCGAGCAGCTTGATGCCAGCCGTACCAAGCAGAAAACCGCCACCGACAAGCAGGGTGTTAAACGTCGGCCTCTTCATGTTGCTTCTCCCTTTTGCCGCATTGGACACGGCACGGTGCCTCAGCACCCAAGTGAATAAGTTTGCATGAGCACCCTTTTGGATAATAGTTAAGTAGTACTAACTATTAAGGTCAAAAATGGTTAACTTTCTGGAAATCTTAGGGTGCAGACCGACCGACTTTCGACAATCGGTCTGCCGCAACGTACATCTCCGGCATCCAAGAAAGACTCTCCCCCGTCCCAGCAAATCGAGGTCTAATACTTTTCCCGAGAAGTGAACGAGCAAAATCGGACCCCTGAAGCATCCGCATTTTTTAGTAACAAAACCGCAGGGAAAACTCGGCAAAACCGCAGGAAACAGCGTCCAAATAGTGTCGATGCTTCAGAGGTCCAAATAAGGTCGTTCACTTCTCGGGAAAAGTATTAAGTTTCGCTTTCCACAGCCCAAAAATGTGACCAAGGGACCGTCCCTGCGCCACATCCACAAAAAAATGAGGGTGCCAACGGCACCCTCATTCACCAAATTCCATTCAGCCCGACTGACCAGAACGGCCGAGTCGCCACGGAACCCGGGAGCCCCGGCAGGGCGGGCGCTTGCTCAAAATGAGTTCCCTTCAAAAACAATGGGCGCGCCAACGGCGCGCCCATTCACTCTATTTCCATTCAGCCCGACTGACCAGAACGGCCGAGTCGCCACGGAACCGAGGGGCCGGGCGCAGGGCCTTGCCTCTCAATGAGTTCCGCACGAACAGGAGGCGCCAGTGGCGCCTCCGTCGTGAGTCAGGACTGTCCGAAATTGAGAGGCAAGGCCCTGCGCCCGGCCCCTCGGTTCCCGCTTACGAGAGCGAGGTTCTCAGCAACTCGTTGAAGAGCTTTGGGTTACCCTTGCCGCGGCTCGCCTTCATGCACTGGCCCACCAAAAAGCCGATGACCTTCTGGTTGCCGTCACGATACTGCTGTGCCTGCTCGGCACAGTTTGCCAGCACCTCGTCCACAATCGGCTGCAGTGCGCCGGCATCGCTCACCTGACGCATACCGCGCTCGTCGACGATCTTGTTGGGGTCGTCGCCGGTCTGGGCCATGGCCTCAAAGACCTCATGAGCCTGGTTGGAGCTGATGGCATCGGTCGCCAGCAGCTTGGCAAGCGCTGCCACCTGAGCCGGCGCGATGCCGGACTCGGCGAGCGACACGCCCGCGCCCTTAAGGTAGGCGATCATCTCGTTCACCAGCAAGTTTGCAACCGTCTGGGCCTCCTTGCCAGCCATACCGGCAGCGGAGGCCTCAAAGAACTCGGCAAACTCCGGGTCACCGGCGATTTGCTCGGCATCGGCCGCCTTAATGCCAAAATCGGCCTCAAAACGGGCGCGCTTGGTATCGGGCAGCTCGGGAATCTCACCTCGGCAGCGATCGATGAACTCGTCGTCCAGATCGAACGGCGCCAAGTCGGGGTCGGGGAACAGACGATAGTCGTCAGCCGTCTCCTTCACACGCATGACCACGGTACGCTTGCGGCTGGGCTCCCAGTGGCGGGTCTCCTGATAGATAATGCCGCCCTCCTCGAGCACCTCGGCCTGGCGGCAAATCTCGTAGGCAAGGCCGTCGTGCAGGCTCTTAAACGAGTTGAGGTTCTTAAGCTCGGTTTTGGTACCCAGCTTGGTCTCGCCGCGGCGGCGCAGCGACACGTTGCCGTCGCAGCGCATGGAACCCTTCTCCATGGAGCAGTCCGAAATGCCCAGCGTCACAAAGATGCGACGGAGCTTTTCCATAAACAGGCGAGCCTCCTCAGGCGTACGCAAGTCGGGCTCAGTCACGAGCTCAATCAAAGGCGTGCCGCAGCGGTTGTAGTCGACGAGCGACTCGGCCGCGGCGGTAATGCGGCCCTCGGCACCGCCCACGTGCACCATCTTGGCAGCGTCCTCCTCCATGTGGATGCGCAGGATGCGGATGGGCACCGTGTAGGAACCGTCCTCGCGACGCTCGGGCATCTGCAGGTTGGACGCGTCATAGCTGGCCAGATGGCCGGCACGCTGATTGCCCTCGCGCATGGTCGACGTCATGGACGTAGACAGGCCCTCGGCGTTGGCCGAGGCGCTCGCCAGGCTCTGGGCCTCGGCCTCGCCAAACGCGCAATCGGGGCGCTCTGCAGCACCGCGACCAGTCACGTCCAGGTCCAGGTGACCGTACATGGCAAAGGCGACCGGACCCTGCGTGGTCTGGAAGTTCTTGGCCATATCGGGATAGAAGTAGTGCTTGCGGTAGAACATCGAGTGGCGCTGGATCTCGCAGTTGGTGGCGAGGCCGGCCTTAACGATGCTCTCGATGGCGCGCTTGTTGGGCACCGGCAGGGCGCCGGGCAGGCCCAAGCACACCGGACACACGTTGGCGTTGGGCTCGTCATCGTGGCTGAGCTTGCAGTTGCAGAACATCTTGGTATCGAGTGCGGTGAGCTCGGTATGAATCTCCAGGCCGATCACGGCCTCCCAATCCTGCAGGACCTCGGAAAGCTCCTTCATTACAGCTCGCCTCCCTTCCCGGCAAAATCGGGTGCAACGGAAAGCGCGGGCGCACCCGTGGCGGCATCGGCAAAGCCGCGCTCCAGGGCGCGGGCAAACGTGAGCAGCTGACGGTCCTTAAACGCCGGACCCACCAGCTGGGCAGAAACGGGCAGCTGAGTATCCTCGCCCAAGCCCAGCGGCACCGAGATACCACCGTTGCCGCAAATGTTGAGCGAGATGGTGTACAGGTCGGAGAGGTACATCTGCGTGGGGTCGCTGATCTCGCCAAACTTAAAGGCCGTGCGCGGCGAGGCGGGCATGAGGATGGTGTCCACCTTGGCATACGCGGTGTCGTAGTCCTGCGTGATGAGCGTGCGGGCCTTTTGCGCAGCGTAGTAGTACTTGTCGTACACGCCCGAGCTCAGCAGGTAGGCGCCGAGCATCTGACGGCGCTTGGCCTCGGCGCCAAAGCCGTGGGCGCGCGACAGCGAGCTCTGGTCGGACAGGTTGGCGCAGCCCTCCTCCTGATAGCCGTAGCGAATACCGTCGAAGCGGGCCAGGTTGGAGAACGCCTCGGCCGGGCCGATGACGTAGTAGGCGGCGATGGCGGCATCCAGGTGCGGCAGGTCGACCTCGACCAGCTCGGCGCCCTGGTTCTGCAACTCCTGGGCGGCGCGCTGAACAGCGGCCTTGACCTCGGACGTCAGGCCCTCGGCCTCCATAAACGCGGGGATGATACCCACGCGCTTACCCTCGATGCTGTCGTTGAGATGCTCGGTAAAGTCGACGGCGCAATCCTGGCTGGTGCAGTCGTAGGGATCGTGGCCCGCGCCGGTAAGCGCGTTCATGGCCAGCGCGACATCCTCGACCGTGCGGCCGAAGGGGCCCACCTGGTCGAGCGACGAGCCAAAGGCGACCACGCCGTAACGGCTCACGGCGCCATATGTGGGCTTAAAGCCCACCACGCCGCACAGCGACGCCGGCTGGCGAATGGAGCCGCCGGTGTCCGAGCCCAGCGAGAGCGCGACCTCGCCCGCGGCGACGGCGGCAGCGGAGCCGCCCGAGGAGCCGCCGGGCACGCGCTCGGTATCCCAGGGGTTGTTGGTGCGGTGGAACGCCGAGCTCTCGGTGGAGCTGCCAAAGGCAAACTCGTCCATGTTGGCCTTACCCATGGGCAGGCAGCCGGCATCGAGCATGCGCTGGACGCAGGTGGCGGTGTAGACGCTCTGGTAGTTCTCGAGCATGCGGGAAGCGCAGGTGGTGCGCGTGCCCACAAGGTTCATGTTGTCCTTGATGGCCAGCGGCACGCCCGCGAGCGGGGGCAGCGGCTTGCCTGCGGCACGATCGGCATCCACGCGCGCGGCGGCCTCGAGCGCAAGCTCGGGCGCCACCTGCAGGAATGCCTGGACCCCGCCCTCGCGCGCCTCGATGGCGGCAAGGGAGGCCTGGGCCACCTCGGTAGCGGTAAAGTCGCCAGCGGCAACGCCCGCGGCAATCTGGACAGCGGTAAGGGAATCGAAGCTCTGCGCCATTACTCGCTCTCCCCCTCTCCCAAAATGGACGGCACGCGGAAGTAGCGGTCGCGCGCGCTGCCGGCGTTTTCGAACGCGACGTCGAGCGGCAGGTCGCGCTCGGGCTCGCGCAGGTCATCGCCCATCACGTTGGACAGGCTTCCGATGGGATGGAACGTGGGCTCCACGTCGGGCAAGTCATATTGCAAGACGGGCTCGAGCATCTGGACGGCATCGTTCATGTAGGACGTCATCTGGGCGAGCTCGTCATCGGTCAGTGCGATCTTTGCGTACTCGGCGATACCGCGCACGTCTTTCTCGCTGAGTGCCATAGGCGCTCCCTTCCGCATAACAGTTAAACCGCTCTAGTATACAAGGCAACACCGGCTTGGAGCAGGCGCTTTACCCAAATGCAGCGAAAACGTAACGAGGGCGGCGGTTGGCAGGCGGCGGGCTGGCGGTTCTGCAGCGAAACCGCACCGTCCATAGCAAAAACCGCCACAAAGGTGCCTGGCCCCGTTGTGGTGGCCGGATCCGCAGGATGGCATGACCCGGGGCGCAAACCATCACAACATTCGATATTTTTCGGCAAAATCGCGATTTTCATCGAATGTTGTGATGGTTTTTACTGCTTTGCGGCACGATCCAAACGCCGGCGTCCAAACAGCAGCAGTGCCGCGGGAACCGCCGTCACGACCATACCCGCCCCGATGAGCGTCTGCTGCACGCCAAACGTCGCCGCCAGCCACGGGGCAATCGCCAGCGGCGCCACGCCGGCGAACATATTGCCAAAGCCCATGACCGAGTTGACGCGACCGAGCTGCTCGAGCGGGGCCGTCGTTTGCACGATCGTGTTGTGGAGCGGGTTGACGACGCCCCAGGCCACGCCCAGGGCAATCTGGCCGACGAGGGCTACGCCCACGTACGGCGTCCCCACATAGAGCAAACTTCCCAGGCCCACGGACAGAAGCGCCGCAAGCAGCGTCTTAAGGTTGACCAGGTGCGGCGGCAAGCGGAGCGCGACCACGGCGCCCAGCACCGCGCCCACGCCGCAGGCGGACGAGAGCCAGCCCATCCACTCGACACCGACATGCAGAACATCACGGTAGAAGAATGACTCCAGTGGATCGAAGGCGCCATAGCCAAAGTTCGAAAGGAAAATAATGCAGAACAGCAGGGCGAGGACGCTGTTGGTAAAGACTGTCTTGATGCTGGTCACGAAGGTGACACGGGTGGATTTATTGGAGTCGGAGCTTTGATTGGCAGTACTTGCCGTTGTGCTGCTATCCGCGGGAGCACTTTCGCGCGCGGCGACGCAACCTGCTTGCGGCCTAAAGCCCCAACCGGCGACGAGCGCCAGTACGGTAAAGATCATCATGAGCAAAAACACCGCGTGTGACGATGCAGCCGCCGCGACAAAGCCGCCCAGCGTGGGGCCGACGATAATGCTCACGTTGGAGGACATGGTGATGGCGGAGTTGATGTCTTTGAGCTCGACGGGGTCGTCGGTGAGATACGCCGGATAGGACGTGGCGACGGGCTGGGCGAATCCTATCACAAAGCCCAGGAGCACCGCGCCGGCAAGGACTGTTCCGGTCGCGCTGCCAAAGGCGATAATCGCCGCGCCGGTTGCCAACGTGCCGAAGATACTCGCCCGGAAATGCCGGCACGGACCCCAAGCGTCAAGCGCCGCTCCACCCGCAAAGGATCCCAGGATCACGAAGACGTTCATAAACAGGACGGCCAGCGATGTCGCAACGACCGAAGCGCCGTCCGCATAGGTGAGTGTTCCGATAACACCGATAAAGTAGCTGGTCTGAAAGCCGGTATATATGAGGAAGCGCATTGCCACCAGGTGCTTAGCCTGCGCGGACAACGAAGGGTGAGGTTTTGAGAGAAGAGATACGAGCACGGAGACTCCTCGTTTCATACGAATACGGGCGGTGGACATTCGCCACCGTCTGTCAAATCAATCTATCCGCATGAAACATTAAGGACGCATCAGGACCCTTCTCTCCGTTTTTCGCCCGTCATGAACTACTTGGTAGATTGTAAGGCATGTCACAAAAATCTACCAAAGCAAAAACCACCACAAAGATGCCTGGACCCTCTGTGGTGGAAATGACGTTTGCCCAGATAAAACCTGCCAAAATGAACCTGTCCCTTTTTGGCAGGTTCAGCGCCAAGCCTTAAAGATGGTCTTGGATAAGGTCGCAGATGGCGCGGGCGTCGTTGATGTTGATGGCTCGGGTCGCAAAGCCTGCGTCGAAGGCCTGGCGTGCCAGGGCTTCGTTGCAGGCAAGGGCCAGCGTGCGGCCGTCGACCAGGTCGAGCGAGCTCTTGCCGCGCAGACGGTCGACACCGGAGCGCGCGACCACGATGTTGTCGAAGCCCTCGGTCTTGTAGCCCTCGATGATCACCACGTCGACATCGTTGTAACGCGACAGCAGCTCGCGCGCGGGCATCTCGTCCTCCTCGCGCGTGTCGGCGTACTCCGCCCAGCGCGTGGCGCAGATGAGGCCCACGTGCTTGGATCCGGCTTGGTGATGGCGCCAGGTGTCCTTAGCGGGCACGTCGATATCAAAGCCGTGATGCCCGTGATGCTTGAGCGATCCCACGCGCAGGCCGCGGCGGGTGAGCTCGGCAATGACCTTCTCGACGAGCGTGGTCTTGCCCGAGTTTTGGTAGCCGATAAACGCGATCGCGGGGACAGCCGGTGTCGGAGCTGCGGGCGCGACGGCGACGGGTGCGCTCGCGGGTGCGGCACCGTCAGTGGCCACGGCCTCAACAGCAGCGGCCTGACGCTCTGCGCGGTCCCATACGCCCGAGCGGCCGCCCTCCTTGTGCAACAGGCGCACGTCGACGATCTCCATACCGCGATCAACCGCCTTGCACATGTCATAGATCGTTAGACACGCGGCGCTCGCGCCGGTCAGGGCCTCCATCTCGATACCCGTCTTGCCCGTCACGCCGGCCGTAACCAGTACGTGAAAGCCAACCTGCCCGTCCGCGCGCGCCGGTGCCCAGCCCTCGGGCATGTCCTCGGCCGGCGTCCCCGCCGAAGCGATGGGCGCAATGTCGCACTTGCTCTTGGTAATGAGCAACGGATGGCACATGGGAATGATGTCGCTCGTGCGTTTGATGGCCATGATGCCCGCCACGCGCGCGCAGGCAAGCACGTCGCCCTTTTTGGCGCGGTCCTGCAGCACCATGGCCTGTGTCTCGGGATGCATGAGGATGGTGCCCTCGGCGATGGCGATGCGATGGGTCTCGGCCTTGTCGGACACGTCGACCATGCGTACCTCGCCCTTGGCGTCCACGTGCGTCAGCTCGTCGCGGCGGGCGTCACGGGCGGGTTCGGTGGCCGCGCTGGAAGTCGGCTGCGCGGACGCGTCGGCGTTGCCAGCATTCGCCGCGGCCGTGACTTTGCGGGCAGACATCGCGGCCCTGCGAGCGGCCTTGGTGGCGTCGGCGTACCTGCTCTTGGCCATATGATCATCCTCCGATTTGGGACATAAATCGTTGCGTGCCCTCAATTATCGCGTGTTCCTGCGGTTTGTGGGCCACGGCATCGCGCCAAATCAAAAGTACCTGCATATCATCACCACGGCGCAGGGCGTCGCGCACCGAATACTCGGCATCGCTAAACAGACACGGACGCACGTTGCCATCGGCCGTCAGGCGCAGACGGTTGCAATTCGCACAAAAATGGTTGGACATGGCGCTAATAAAGCCAACCGTTCCCGCCGCGCCCGGAAAGCGCCAATAGCGCGCAGGGCCCGCGCCGGCAGGAGCATCGTTGATGTCGAGTGGCTCGAGCTCGCCCAGTCCCGTCGCGGTGGCCCCGGCATTGATGCGCGCCCGCAGCTCGTCACTCGGCACGGTATCGCTCGCGTCCCACAGCTCGGGATTGAGCGCGGGCGCATGCGGGTCCACAGCGCAATGCGAGCTCGTGTGCTCGTCGCCGATGGGCATATATTCGATAAAGCGCAGGTGGATGGGACGGTCGAGCGTGAGCCGCGCGAGGGCCGCCACATCCTGGTTGAGCCGGCGCACAACAACGCAGTTGACCTTAACGGGCTCAAAGCCCCAAGCCAGCGCCGCGTCGATGCCGGCCATGGTCTGCTCGAGCCGACCCAGGCGCGTGATCTTTCCAAAGAGCGTAGGGTCGAGCGTGTCGAGCGAGATGTTGACGCGGTTAAGCCCGGCATCTTTGAGCTGCGGCGCCAGCTTGGGCAGCAGGGCGCCGTTGGTGGTGAGCGAGATGTCCTCGATCTGAGGGATCGCGCGGATGTCGCGAATAAGCGGAATAATACGGCGGCTGACCAGCGGCTCGCCGCCCGTCAGGCGCACGCGGCGAATGCCCTCCCCCGCCATCAAGCGCACAAAGCGGGCGATTTCCTCGGCGCTGAGTAACTCGTCGTGTGCACGGGGCGCCACGCCATCGGCCGGCATGCAGTAAATGCAGCGGAAATTGCACTTGTCGGTAACGGCAATGCGCAGGTAGTTGATATCGCGGCCAAAACCGTCATGCTGCACGTGCCCGTCCACGCAGCCCTCCCCTCACGCGGCGTTTTATTCTTCGAAAAACATAATACCCCACGAGAGAATCATGCCGATACCCGTACGACAGGACAGGTCGCTTTGAGCAAAACGGACTTTCCAAGCCCATTCTCAACACACAAACCTTGACTCTACAATCGTTATAGGGTTTTCACTACACTGGTACGGAAACAGACCCAGCCAGAAAGCCCCACCTATGGAACACGACCTCACACGCGGCAATGTCCTTAAGACCATCGCGGTCTTTGCCCTGCCCTATATGCTCTCGTACTTTTTGCAGATGCTCTACGGCATGGCCGACCTGTACATGATGGGGCAGTTTAGCGGTGCCGCCGGCATCACCGCCGTGGGCAATGGCGCGCAGACGCTCTATATCATTACCGTGACGCTCGTGGGTCTGGCCATGGGAACGACGGTTATCGTCGGCCACGCCGTGGGCTCGCGCCGCTTCGATCGCGCCGAGACCGCCATCGGCAACACCATCACGCTGTTTATGGGTGTCTCGGTAGTGCTGGCAGCCATCCTGCTCGCACTGTGCCCGCAGATCGTGGCACTTATTGGCACGCCAGCCGAGGCAGTCGAAGGAACCGCCGCCTACCTGCGCATCTGCTTTGTCGGCATCCCGTTTATCGCCGCATACAACATTCTCTCGGCCATCTTTCGCGGCCTGGGCGATTCGCGCTCGCCCATGTACGTGATTGGCGTGGCGTGCATCATCAACATCGCGCTCGATTTTCTGTTTATCGGCTACATGGGGCTCGGCCCCGTGGGTGCGGCGCTCGGCACGGTAACCGCCCAAACGGCAAGCGTTGCCCTCGCGCTCGTGTGGCTTAAGAGCCGCCGCACGAACATCCACGTTAAGCGTAGCGACCTGCGTCCCCAGCCCGAGGTGCTCGGCAGCATCCTTAAGATCGGCGTGCCCGTGGCCGTGCAGGACGGCTGCATCCAGGTGGCGTTTATGTTTATCACCGTCATCGCCAACCATCGCGGCCTGGTCGACGCCGCCGCCGTGGGCCTGGTCGAAAAGATGATCAGCTTTTTGTTCATTGTACCGAGTTCCATGGGCGCCACCGTCAGCGCACTCACGGCGCAAAACGCCGGCGCGGGCAAGGGCGACCGTGCGCGTCAGGTGCTCAAAGACGCCATGACCATCTCGGTGGTGTACGGCTGCCTGATCACGGTGCTGATGTGGCTGGTGGCGCCGGCGTTTATTGGCTTTTTTGCCAAGGACGCTGCAGTAGTCGCTGCCGGCACCGGCTATATGCGCAGCTACATTTTCGATGCAATCTTTGCCGGCATCCACATTTGCTTTAGCGGCTTTTTCGCTGCATATGGCAAGAGCTACATCGGCTTTGCGCACAACGTGCTGGCCGTGGCACTCATTCGCGTGCCGGGCGCGTGGCTGCTGTCGAACGCCTATTCCGACACGCTGTTTCCCATGGGCATCGCCTCGCCGTGCGGGTCGATTCTGTCGGCAGTCATCTGTGTTGTCGCGTTTACCGTGCTCAACCGGCGCGGGGCTTTTGACAAGTTAGCAGCGTAGCGGGGCAATGCGAAATCGCTCTCATTGACGACATCATCAGCGACGACCCCGCGACCTACGTGACGCAGATCACGATGCCGGTTTCCCCAACAAAGTAAGAACCGCCCGGAAGGCATCGCGCTTTCGGGCGGTTCTTCAATTTGGCTATTGATGCCTTAAGCCTGGGGCACCTCACCGGTAGCCAGGATCTGCTCGAGTGCGTCCTCGTCCAGCACGGGCACACCCAGCTGCTCGGCCTTGGTGAGCTTGGAGCCCGCTTTGGGGCCGGCGACCAGATAGCTCGTCTTCTTTGATACGCTGCCCGAAACCTTGGCGCCGAGCACCTTGAGCGCCGCGCCCGCCTCGTCGCGCGTGCGGTTGACGAGCGTGCCGGTGAGCACGAAGGTCAGACCCGCGAGCGGCTGTGCGTCGGCGAGCTTGCCCGCCACGCCAGCGTCGGCTGCGGCTTGCGCGTGCGCGGCGCCCAAATCGACCTCGAGCGACAGGCCCGCCTGGCGCAGACGTTCCAGGACGGCAAGGTTCTCGGGCACGGCCAGGAACTGCTTGACGCTCGCCGCAATCTTGGGGCCAATGCCCTCGCACTCGGCAATATCCTCTTCGCTCGCCAAGATAAGCTTGTCAATCGACAGGAATCGCTCGGCGATGACCTCGCCCACGCTCTTGCCCACGTGACGGATGCCCAGGGCAAACAGCACGCGACCGAGCGGCTGACTCTTGGACTTGTTGAGCTCGGCGATGATTTTCTCGGCCGTCTTGAGGCCTACCGGAATGGGGTCGCCCTTCTTAACGCCCTTTCTGCTGTTGGAGCTGGCATAGGTGCGCCCCGTGTCCAGTCCTGCGATGTCGTCGACCGTGAGCTGGTAGAAATCTGCGACGTCGTGAATCAGACCGGCGGCGATCATCTTGTCGACGATCTCGTCGCCTAGGCCATCGACGTCCATGCAACCGCGGCTCACCCAGTGGAGCAGGCGCTCCTTGAGCTGTGCGGGGCAGTCGATGGACACGCAGCGGTAAGCCACCTCGCCATCCTCGTGGACCACGGGGCTACCGCACACGGGGCAGACCTCGGGCATGTGCCAGTCAACCGAATCGGCCGGGCGCTTGTCAAGCACCGGGCCCACGACCTCGGGGATCACGTCACCCGCCTTGTGCACGATGATGGTATCGCCCTCGCGCACGTTTTTGCGACGGATCTCGTCGATATTGTGCAGCGTGGCGCGCGCGATGGTGGAGCCGGCAACCGTCACCGGGTCGAACTCGGCGACCGGCGTGAGCACACCGGTGCGGCCCACCTGGATGCGAATTTCGCGCAGGATGGTCTGCTTTTCCTCGGGCGGAAACTTAAAGGCAATGGCCCAGCGTGGTGCGCGAGCGGTAAAGCCCAGGTCGAGCTGCTGCTGGAAGCTGTCAACCTTTACGACCACGCCGTCGATGTCGTAATCCAGGTCGCCGCGGTGCTCGAGCGCCTGGGCACAAAACTCGTGGACCTCGGCCGGCGTGGCACAACGAGCCACGTTAGGGTTGACGCTAAAGCCGGCGCTACGCAACCAGTCCAGAAACTCGCGCTGGCTGTGGACGTGCAGCGGATCGGTATCGGCGATGGCATAGATAAAGGTGGCCAGATCGCGGCGCGCCGTGACCTTGGGATCCTTCTGACGCAAGGATCCGGCAGCGGCGTTGCGCGGGTTGGCGAAGGGGCCGCGACCCTCGGCATCGGCCTCTTCATTCAGGCGGACAAAGCTGCCCTTGGGCATGTACACCTCGCCGCGCACTTCGATGGTGCGCTCGCGGTCGGCGCCCATGTGGGCGAGCGCCGGCTCGGATAGGTGCATGGGCACATCCTTGATAGTGCGCACATTAAGCGACACGTCCTCGCCCGTGGTGCCATCGCCGCGTGTGGCCGCGCGCACGAAGGTGCCGTTTTGGTAGGTAAGCGCGACGCCCAGGCCGTCAATCTTGAGCTCGCAGGTATAGGTAACGCTACCGGCACCAAGCGCATCCTCGGTGCGCTGGAGCCATGCGTCGAGCTCGTCCAGATCCATGGCATCGTCCATGGAATACATGCGTGCCATGTGCGTGACCGGCGTAAACTGCTCGCTCACGTAGCCGCCCACGCGCTGGGTATAGCTGTCGGGCGTCACCAGGTCAGGGTAGGTAGCCTCGATTTCCTGCAGCTCAACGAGCATTTTGTCAAAGGCAGCGTCCGTTATCTCGGGCGCATCGAGCATGTAGTAGCGGTAAGCATGGTAGTCGAGCTCGTGGCGCAACTCAGCCGCGCGCGCTGCCGCCTGGGCACGGGTATCGGCCGGCGCAGCGGTATCCGTGCTCGCTGGCGTTTCGGTATCGATGTCCACGCCGTCACCAAACAGGCTCGATTGCTCCATAGCGGCACTCCTTCGCTCGATTTCAAACGGATACAAGAGTACCACCGGTCGCAATGGGGCCGAATAGCAGTCTCAAACCGCACCGAATTGGCAGCGACCGGACCAGGGTTGGACAGTTAGTTCAGATTTGTATAATTACGCGCGCCGAATCGAGCTGAAATATCGGCTTTTCGCCCCAATCAATCGTTCTGAACGGCAAATTAGGTTTGCTTCCGTCTTCGAGACACCCATCTCGGCCCGTCTTTCATTTCAAAACCGCTCAAAACACGCCTCAGACCGCACCCGTTTTATACAAATCTGAACTAACTGTCCAAGCCCTTCCGAACCATGCCCTTGCCATTTCTAAATGATCCGTTTTCCTCCGTCCCCAACGGATCAATAAGAGAAGAGGGGCTGTCCCGCGCTGGCGGAACAGCCCCTCTGGCTTCGATATGTGCGATACAGCTCGTTAGAAACCCTGACCGTAGCCTTGCCCCTGACCCTGTTGGCCCAGCAGTTCTTCCAGGTACTGGCGCAGTTGCTCGTCGGTAATGCCGCCGTTGCCGGTGTCGGTCGCGCTGTCGTTCTGCTGCTGGTTCTGCAGCTCCTCATCAGAACCCAGCTCGACCGTGACCTTTTTCTCTTCCTTGCCGCGCACGAGCGTGATCTCGACCTTCTCGCCCACCTCGTGGCTGCGCAGCGCGATAATCAGGCCATCGGCGCTCGTAATCTCATCGTCACCCAGCTTGGTGATGACATCGCCCTCTTGGATGCCAGCCTTGGCGGCAGGACCGTCCTCGACGACACTTGCCACATACGCGCCGCTATCGGTGCCGAGATTGTTAGTGCGGGCGTTGAGCGCGTTGACGCTCGAAAGCGTGGCGCCCAGGTACGGGTGAACCGGCGTCTTGCCGTCGATGATCTGGTCGGCGATGTTCTTGGCATAGTTGACCGGAATGGCAAAGCCCACGCCCGAGCTGGAGCCCGAGTAGCTCTCGATAAGAGAGTTAATACCCACGAGTTCGCCATTGTCGTTAACGAGCGCGCCGCCGGAGTTGCCCGGGTTGATGGCAGCATCGGTCTGAATCATGTTGGCATAGATGGTGTTGCCGCTGGTAGAGCTCATGGCCGTGGAGCGATAGAGCGCCGAGACAATGCCCGTGGAGACAGACTGCTCGTTGCCGAACGGCGAGCCGATCGCCATGACCCACTCGCCCACGTTGAGCTTGGAGGAATCACCAATCTCGATCGGCGTGAGCTTGGAGGCGTCAGCATCCTTGAGCTTGATGACGGCCAGGTCGCTCGAGGCGTCGTTGCCCACGAACTCGGCCTCGTAGGTGGTACCGTCGTCCATGGTAACCACGTACTGGTCATAGCCATCGACCACATGGTTGTTGGTGAGGATGTGGCCCTCGGTATCGAGCACCACGCCCGAACCGACGCTGCCCGAACCATCCGACTCGTCGGCAGACTGCGAAAGCGATCCATTCTGGCTACCGCTCGAAGCGGCGGTGATGGAAACGACGGAGGGCAGGGCCTTGGCAGAAACGGCCTCGGCAAGCGTGGTGTCCTCGGAGTCGATCGTAATCTTTTGCGTCGATGAACCCGAAGCACCCGCCGTCACGACATTCTTTCCGCCGCCAATGTTGAGCGTGCCACTCATAATGAGCGCGATGACCAGCAGGGCGCCGCAGGCGCAGCCGGCGAGCGCCGTAATAAAGATCGGCAGCTTTTTGGTCTTGGTCTTGACCACCGTGTGCTTGTTTACAACCTGCTGACCACCCAGCGGCTGGCCGGTCCGTGTGTCGTAGGCCTGCACGTAGGGAATGTTGCCGTCGGCAGGCGTCGACTCCACCTGCACGCGCGGCTGCTGCTGGGTCTCGCCAGCGTTGCCCACATCCTGGGGACGCTGGGAATCGTTCTCGCTCATGACTGCGATCCTTTCGTCTAATAACCAAAGGCCCGCCAAACATGTGGCGGGCCATCATTGTTCACGTTGAGTTGTACCCCAATATGCGGGCGAACGTGTATGAGAACGCAATCTTTAAGGAATGCTTAAGTTCTGCTGCAAACTCGAAAGGGATCCACGCATGCGGCAAAACCACCACGAAGGCGCCTGCCCCCTTTGCGGTGAAAAGCTAGTCCTTAAACAGATAGCCCACGCCGCGGACGGTGGTAATGTGCGCCGCGATCTGCGGGCCCACCTTGGAGCGGATGCGTCGAATGTGCACGTCGACGGTGCGCGTGCCGCCGCAGTACTCAAAACCCCACACGCGGTGCAGCAGCACCTCGCGGCTGTAAGCGCGGTTGGGGTGCGTCGCCAAAAAGCTCAGCAGCGAGTACTCCATCAGCGTCAGGTCGATGGGCTCGTCGTCGAGTGTCACCTGGTAGGTAGCCAGGTTAATCTCGAGGTTATCGATGTTGAGCACATCGTCGGCGGTGATGGTCTCCTCCTCGCCCATCAGGCGCTGCGCACGAGCCTTAAGCTCGTTGGGCGTCGCCGTGGGGCATACAAAGTCGGCATGCGCGTGATTGGGCAGGCGCAGGGTGCCGAGCGCCTCGTCGTCGACGATTACCAACATGGGAACGCCGCCGCGGTCGTCGAGCCATTTGGCAATCTGATCGATGCGGTCGCTGCGGATGCCATCGGAATCGAGGATCAGCAGGTCAAAGTCATGCGCCGCAGTCGGCGAATCGGGGGTTGCCAGGCTCACCTCGACACCCAGGGTGGTCGTCAAGCTGCGGGCAAACTCGTGGAAGCGCGTCGTGCGCGCCATGAACAGGGCACTCTTTTCGGACATATCGACCTCCAAGGAAATGAGCTCAATCGTACTGGAACGAACCAGCGCGATTAGGAGTTCGCCAGATAATGCTTGATCTCCCACTCGGTAATCGTGGACTCAAACTTATGCCACTCGTCGCGCTTCTTTTTGAGGAAGAAGCTGTGGATGTGCTCGCCGAGGGCATCCTTCATAAACTGCGAGTCCTCAAACACGTCGAGCGCCTCTTTGAGCGAGCGCGGCAGCGGCGTATAGCCGGCCTCGACCATCTGACGGTCGGTAAGCTTGAGCGTCTCGGCCGTTGCCTCGGGCGGGAGTTCCAGCTTGCGCTCGATGCCGTCCAGACCAGCCGCCAGCGTGACGGCGTTGACCAGGTACGGATTGGCCATGGGATCGGGGCTGCGAAGCTCGATGCGCGTGGACAGCTGCTTGCCGGGCTTATAGACCGGGATGCGGACCATGCTCGCGCGGTTGCGCAGGCCCCACGTAGCGTACTGTGGCACGGAGTCGCCGCCCGTGGTGATGCGCTTGTACGAGTTGACCGTGGGGTTGGTGATGGCGCTGATCTCGCGCGCGTGTGCCAGAATGCCGGCCATATAGTGCTTGGCGATATCGGAGAGGTGGTACTTCTCGTCGTCCTCGCCCCAAAAGACGTTGTTGCCGTCGTGGTCGAACAGCGACTGATGCAAAAACATGGCGCTGCCGTCCTCGCCCGCCAGCGGCTTGGGCATAAAGGAGGCGTGGCAACCGCTCTCGTAGGCCTGCTGCTTAATGATGAGTTTGGCCGTGGTGATGGCGTCGGACATGCTCAGGGCCTCGGCGTGACGCAAGCTCATGCCGTGCTGCGAGCGGCCGGCGGCGTGGAAGGTGTACTCCACGGGCACGGACATCTTCTCGAGCGTGAGCACCGTATTGCGGCGCAGGTCGCGAGCGGCATCGCTCACCGAAAGGTCGAAGTAGCCCACGTTGTCGAGCGGCTCGGGGGTGTGCTCGTCGGGGAAGTAGTAATACTCCAGCTCGGCACCCACGTTGAGCAGGTAGCCGGCCTTCTCGGCCTTATAGAACATGCGGCGCAGGGCGTCGCGCGGGTCGCCGGCAAACGGCTTGCGATCGGGAGTGCACACATCGCAGAACACGCGGGCGACGCCGTTATGGCTCGGGCGCCACGGCAGGATCTGGAAGGTCGAAGCATCGGGGAACGCGAGCATGTCGGCTTCCTCGGGCGTGGCAAAGCCCTCGATGGCGGAGCCGTCAAAGCCAATGCCCTCCTCAAAAGCGACCTCGAGGTCTTCGGGGCTAATGGCAAAGTTCTTGAGGCGGCCGAGAATGTCGACAAACCACAGACGCACAAAGCGGATGTCACGCTGCTCTACGGAACGGAGTACGTAATCGATGTTCTGCTGGTTCATGTCGCTCCCCTTTCTTTCGGGCGGGTTTCGACTGGTCTATATCGCAGATACTATCGCAGAAAAATGTTTCCGCAGGGTTAAAGCGTATCAAGCGCCCAAAAAACGTGCGCGAAC
This sequence comes from Collinsella sp. SGI.033, assembly GCF_050315135.1. Classification (NCBI taxonomy): domain Bacteria; kingdom Bacillati; phylum Actinomycetota; class Coriobacteriia; order Coriobacteriales; family Coriobacteriaceae; genus Collinsella; species Collinsella sp. SGI.033. Next base: position 10,524 of record NZ_JBNPOK010000016.1, on the reverse strand, counting down.
AGGCAGTTACGAACGAGCGGCTAGCGCGAGGTCGAAGCGCGGTGTTCGATGTGGCCGGGAACCTCGATGCGTTCGGGCGCCAGCTTTGCGGCATCGCCCACGGTGGTAGTAACAACGTCGATACGCTCGGAAAGGCGATCGACCACGCGCTCGGCGATGGTGAGGGTGTCCTGCGCGGCCGTGGTGACTCCGCCAAAGAGCACATGGTTCCAGGGATAGTCGTCAAACGTCGCGATCTTGAGCCCCGCCGGCAGCGAGGGACCAAGCTGCGCCAGCGCCTCGGTCAGGCGCAGGAAAACCAGGCCGTTGACGGCAATGAGGCCGAGCTCTTTTCCTGCATAGCCGCGGATGGTCTCGTCTAGGCGGCCGACGCCCGTGGCGCCGCCATCGGCCAAGGTGACGACCTCGCCGGCAAGGCCGCGGCGCGAAAGCTCGTCGGTAAAGGCCTCGGCGCGCTCGCGACGGACGGGGCTGTCGTCGCTTGCCTCGGTGAGCAGGCACAGGCACTCGCTGCCCGCAGCAGCCAAGGCGTCTACCAGGCCGGCGACCAGCTCACGGTTGTTAGATGTCACCAGATCGACACCGCCGTCGGCAACGTCGCGGTCGAGCAGCACAACGGGCAGGCGTCCCGCTGCCGCGACAATCGCCTCGTCGTTACCACCGCAGGTATTGACGACCAGGCCGTCCACGCCAGCGTCGATAAGCCTGGTGAGCGACTCGGCCTCCTTGGCGGGATCGTTGCCGCTAATGGCTGTCATGAGCGAGCAGCCGCGCGCGGCGGCGCTGGCGGAAAGGCCCTCGAGCATGGCGCTGGAGAACGGGTTGGCGATGTCGGCCAAGATCACGCCGATGAGGTTGGTACGCGAGCTGCGCAGATTGCGCGCGGCGGCACGTGGGCGATAGCCGGTACGCTCGATAACCGCCGCGATGCGAGCACGGGTTTCCTCGGTCATTTGCCCGGGACGGTTATTGAGATAGCGCGAGACCGTGGCCGGGCTCACACCCGCCTCGACGGCAATGTCCTTGATTCTCATCTGCGCCATAGCGCACCCCGTTTCCCCATTGTCGGCAGTCTGAGCCATTTTAGGCATTTTTTAAAATTCTCGGTTGCAAAACGCTGTAGGTGAACAGCATCGTTTTTGCGTCTCGAGCAGATGCGATAATGGGCTAGATAGCCGAGTCTTTGGACAGCTCAAAATAATCGGGATGTAAGGCGATAACCGGACCTTGCTCTTCGGGCATCAGGTGCAGGTGTGTCTCTGCCAGATAGCTCGCCGCGTCGGTATCGCCCCTCTTAATGGCCTCGAGAATCCGGCGATGCTGCCGACGAATCGGCTCCCAATCTAGATCCTGCGACACCATACGCAACCAGTTGTATCGCTCAAAATGCGTATTGACGCTCTTCATCCAATCCCACAACATGTGACGGCCGGCAATCTCAAAACACGTCTCATGGAACAGGTTGTCCAGGTCAAAGAAACGACGCGTTTCGCCATGGTCGAGCGACTCGGACTCGGCAAGAATCTGATCGAGCCGATGCTTTTGCTCGGGCGTGGCAACCGAGCAGCATTTAATGAGTACGCTTCGCTCGAGTTTCTCGCGCAAGAAACAGGCGTTCTCGGCGCGCTCCATGCTGATCTTAGAGACGTAGGTGCCGCTTTTGGGACGCGTTTCCACCAGCTCCTGCTCACGCAGGCGCACAAAGGACTCGCGAATGGGCGTACGCCCGATTCCCGTCTCCTTTTCCAGACCAATCGCCGAAAGGCGCGTGCCGGGCTTGAGCTCGGCATAGATGATCTTGGAGCGCAGTGCATTGTATGCCTGATCTTGCAAGCTTTGATTATGCTGGTGCTGTTCCATAAAGCCCTCGGATGAAGCCTCGGTTAGTCGAATACCACCATGCAATACTATCGCATCGACACGCCCCAGCTCCCAATCAGTCTTTTTGGGACGGGGCTCTTTTAGCTGCCCTAGCCCGCAGATCGGCCCTTTGCCACAAAAGTGGCCCATCTACTACGTTAACACGGATAGCCTCGGCCATACCAAAAACCGTGGAAACAAAACCGCAGGTAGGCAGCTTGTCGATTTTCGAAAAAGCCGACTATGGTTGACCCCTGCGGCTTAAACGTAGTAGATAGGCCCTTTTCGTGGCGCAGCACTACTGCACCCCAAATTGGCACCCCGAGCCTGTTATAAGTTGCTGCGAAATACGGACGGTTGATGATCAAGGCGCGCTATGCGGGTTGCAATAGCTCGAACGTCCCACGTCCGATGCACCAAAGCGTTTGCGACAGCTTCGCGAAACGCCTCGAGAGGAATTCGATCGGTTTGGACGCGCTCCATCCCTTCGATACGCTCATAACGGTAGTAGCGTGCAAACATAGCCACCGCCCTGTCCACCTGCTCAATTGCGGATATATTTGTCGCCGCCTCGCGATCCAAGTATTACATCCTCGGTATCACCAAAACGGACGCAGTCGATGCCCGGAAAATCATTCTTATCCGCCAAAATCGCCGCAGCGTTGGTATAGCCATCTTTGCCGAGCAAGCGAAGCGTGCGCATAATATCCGGCGTTAGCTCAGAAATGCCGAGATGTTCAACACACTTATGCTCGAGCGTGTGAAAACTCAAGTCCTGGCGAGCCGACGTGAGCGCGTCGAACGTTACGTTGCTGCCTTCGAGCGTCAGCCTGCCATACTCAAACCGGTCGACCTCCACCGTTGCCGAATCGTTTCGCCTGTAGGCCTTCAAGATATAAGACGAAAACCGTTTGCGTACTGATTTATCCGAGACGCAAACGGTTTTCATCTTGATTTGCGTACGGAATTAAGACGCATAATTTCGCTTTCGTATGGCTCAATCGATCACGATGCGATGTATCTGCACCTGGCCTACAACCGCAACATGATTGTGGAAGGCACACAGACAAAAGGCATTTAAGGCTCGGCAATGATCTTTCTTTGATAAAACGCAAGCGGCGGCCGCCCAAACACTGAACTGCCTCCCATTTCTTGGACACGAGAAATGGGAGGCTTTTTATGCGTGTCGACTTGAGAGTGAAACACGACATCGAGGCCAGGAAGGCGGCGATCGGGCTCTTCGAGCGAGGCCACGGCTCCGAGTCGGCGGCGAAGGCGCTGTCGGTCCCGCGCGACACCGTGAGACAATGGCTCTACGTATACCGGTCGTTCGGAAGCGAGGTGCTGCTATCCATGGACGGCAAGCAGACCAGGTACACATACGAGCAGAAGGTCGCCGCCGCCTCCGCCGTCGTCGACGGCGGCATGAGCAAGCGGGACGCCATGGAGGCGTTCGGGGTCATGTCCCTGGCGCCGCTCAAGAGATGGTGCGCGCTCTACCGCGAGGGCGGCGCCGAGGCGCTCAGGCCCAGGCCCAAGGGCCGGCCGAGCGGTTCCAAGGCGAGGCCGCGCACGCGCGAGCAGGAGCTCGAGGAGCGCTGCCGAAGGCTCGAGACCGAGGTGGCCTACCTAAAAAAATTGCGTGCCCTGGTCGAGAGGGACGGACTCTGACCAGGGCGAAGGTCGAGGCCGTGAGCGCCCTGCGCGAAGAGGGGTACGGGCTGGGGTGCCTGCTGGAGTGCGCCGGCCTGGCGAGGTCGAGCTACTACTACGCGCTGTCGCACCCGAAGGCTCCCACCAGGCCCGAGCTCTGGGAGGCCGCCGCCGAGATATTCTCGCGCACGGCCAACGGGTGCGGCCACAGGCAGATCGCCATGTGCCTGCGCGCCGAGCAGGGCGTGCGCATAGCCTACAAGACCGTGCTGAAGATGATGCGCGAGATGGGCATCAGCTGCGGGATCCGCCGCGAGACCGACTACCACAGGTACAACTCGTACAGGGGCAAGGTCGGAAAGACCTTCGAGAACGTCATCGGGCGCGACTTCGCCGCCGACGGGCCGTGGGAAAAGATGGGCACCGACGTCACCGAGTTCAAACAGCCCTGGGGCAAGGCCTACTTCGCGCCGGTCTACGACTTCGGCAGCAAGGAGATCGTCGCCTGGTCCACGTCGCTGCACCCCAACATGGCTCAGCAGCACGAGCTGCTCGACCAGCTCGTGTCCAAGAAGCCCAAGGGCTCCAGGCCGATCCTGCACTCGGACATGGGCTGGCAGTACCAGCAGGCCGGTTGGTGCAGACGGTTGGAGGAGGCCGGCGTGGTGCAGAGCATGTCCCGGAAGGGCAACTGCATCGACAACGGCGCGACGGAGCAGGTGTTCGGCCACATCAAGGACGAGTTCTTCCGCGGAAGGACGTGGCCCGACTTCGAGTCCTTCAAGGCGGACCTGGACGCGTACGTCGCCCATTGGAACACGAGGCGAAGGCAGGTTAAACTGAAGGGGCTGACCCCGGAGGAGTTCCGGAACCAGCCCCTTGCGGCGTAGTTCTTATTTAAGCCGTCCAAGTTTTGGGGTGCAGTTCACACGGGACGGCCGCCGCTTGCGTTTTATCAAATGGTGCAATGGGGTCAGGTTCACATGCACCAAGTTGGTGCAAAGCAACCTGTCCCCATGCAACAAGGGGTTGACTAGAGCTCGCAGGCGACCTTGTAGCCATCGCCGATGGCGTCGCGAATGTTGCCGCACTTGTTGGCATCGCCCAGCACGTGAGTGGTAACGCCGGCTGCCGCCAGGTCGTCGGCCAGCTTGGTATTGGGACGATAGCCCATAGCAAGCACCAGCGTATCGGCACCGGCGATGGTGTGGACCTCGCCGTCCTTCTCGTAGCTGATAGTGTCCTCGGTAATCTCGGTCACCTTGGCCTCGGTCAGCACGTGAACGCCCTTTGAGAGCATGCGCGTGATGAGCACCGCGCGACCGGCACCACCCTCGTTGGCGGCGAGCGTCTTGGTCATCTCGATGACGGTGACGTCGCGGTTGGCCGGCGACAGGTCGTTGACCAACGGGGCCAGGTAATCGGCCGTCTCGCAGCCAACGGTGCCGCCACCCACGATGACGATCTTCTTGCCCGGGAAAGCCTTGCCGCCCAACAGGTCGTCAGCCGTCATAACCTGCTTAAAGCCCTGCATGAAGGCCGGAGCGATAGGCTCGGCGCCATAGGCCAGGATGACCTCGTAGCCGGCGTAGTCACGCTGAATGTCCTCGGCAGTAAGCTCGGTGCCAAAGACGCACTTTACGCCGGCCTCGGCCAGGCGACGGTACTGATACTTGATCACGCGGGTGAGTTCCTGCTTTGCCGGCGGAACGGCTGCGATGCGCATCTCGCCGCCCGGCTCGTCCTGCTTATCCACCAGCACCACGTTATGACCGCGTTTGGCGGCAATGTAGGCTGCCTCCATGCCCGCGGGGCCGGCGCCCACAACCAGTACGTTCTTGGCCTCGGCGGCGGGCTCGTAGCCAGCCTCGTCGCGCTCCACGTCCGGGTTGACGGTGCAGGAGATGCGCTTGCCAAACATAATGCCGTTCAGGCAACGCAGGCAACCGATGCAGGGACGGATCTCGTCGGCGTTGCCAGCGGCTGCCTTGTTACAGAACTCGGCATCGCACAGATTGGCGCGGCCCATCATACAGATGTCGGCCGCGCCGTCCTCGATCAGCTCCTCGGCGATCCAGGCCTCGTTAATGCGTCCGACGGTGGCGACGGGAATGTTGACGTGCTTTTTAATCTCGCGCGAGCAGGCGGAGTGCGAGGCCTGCTGGGTACCGGCGGCGGGAATCGCGGAGCCACGCTTGATGGTGGTGCCGCCCGACACGTGAATCATGTCGACGCCGGCCTTTTCCAGGCGACGCGAGACGTAGATCATGTCGTTGAGGGTCAGGCCGCCATCGGTGTACTCATCGCCCGAGATGCGGACGTCGATGATAAAGTCCTTGCCGCAGCGCTCGCGAATCTCGGCGATGACCTCGAGCAAGAAGCGCATGCGAGCGTCGAGCGAGCCGCCGTACTCGTCGGTACGCTTGTTGTAAAGCGGAGTCAAAAAGCCGCCGAGCATGCCGTGGGCGTGTGCCGCATGGACCTCGACGCCATCGACACCGGCCTTCTGCATACGTACGGCAGCGTCGCCAAACTGATGCGTGAGCTCGTGAATCTCATCGACCGTGATAGGACGCGGTGCCTCGCGGGCATAGGACGGGCCCACAAAGGACGGAGCGATCAGGCGCGGCGTGCCCGGAACGTTAAAGGCCATGTAGGCGGGGTGGAAGAGCTGCGGCATGATCTTGCAGCCATACTCGTGGACGGCCGCGGCGAGCTTTTCCCAGCCGGGGATAAACGTGTCGTCGTAGCAGCACATGTCACCCGGCAGATAGGTATAGGTGGGCTCAACCGTCACGACCTCGGTAATGATGAGGCCCACGCCGCCCTTGGCACGGGCACGGTAATGATCGACCAAGTCGTCGGTCACATAGCCGTGATCGGCCAGGTTGGTGGACACCGGCGGCATAAAGACGCGGTTCTTGACCTCGGTCGTACCGACCTTGATCGGGCTAAAGAGCATCGGGTAGGCACAGGACTCCATACAGGCTTCCTTTCGTTTAAGCCGCTCGGCGGCAGTTGCTAACACACCTATCGTATCAGCAACTGCCGTATCTGCAGTCATACATGCCCAAGCGCCGTTCTACTAATGAATACCGCGGCCCAAGTCTTCGGCGATTTTGTCCACGCCCTTAAGTGCGGCGCACGTCTTTTTGTTGGAGCAATGTCCTGTGCAAACGCCACCCTGAGCACAGTCGGCACAGGTGCCCTTGCGGTAGATGCGCACGCATACCGCGACAAACGCAATACCGATAACAGCCAGAACAACAATATCGATAGGTGCCATAGCAAGCCTCCTCTAGTTAACCATCACTTACTTTACCCCATTTCCACCTGCCAAAAAGGGACAGGTTTATTTTGGTCGGTTTTATCTGCGGAAACGCCACATCTCCCCCACCGCCAAAAAGCCCGAGTGTCGCTGGGACACCCGGGCTCGTGGAAAGGGGCTAATCCTTATTCGGACTTAAGCGGAAACTGCGGCGGAAGCAGTGTTGGTCTCGTCCTCGTCGGTCCATGCATGCGCAGGGATAGGGCGAAAGATCTGGAAGAGCATCGCAACCAGCAGAACGATGGCCACAATCGTCCAGATACCAAACTGTCCCAACACAAACAGGTTGTAGAACTGGTTGATGAACAGGCCGATCACCCAAGCGAAGGCGCACTCGTAACCGATGGCAATCGCGGTCCACTTGCCGGAGTCCATCTGGTTGCGGATAGTACCCATGGCGGCAAAACACGGAGCGCACAGCAGGTTGAACGCGCCAAAGGCAACGCAAGCGCCCATGGTGGGGAACATACCGGCAAACGCAGTCCACAGGCTCGGGTCGGTCTCGGCGGCGTCAGCCACGGACAGCAGCGAGCCGGCGGTGGCGACGACGTTCTCCTTAGCCACAAGGCCCGAGACGGTCAGCGCAGTTGCCTGCCAGGTGCTAAAGCCGAGCGGAGCGAAGATCCAAGCGACCAGGTTACCGAGCATGGCAAGCACGGAGTAGTCCATGAACTCCTCGGGGATGCCGTCCATTGCAGGCAGGAAGCCAAAGGAACCGTTGTAGCTTCCAAAGTTGGAGAGAAACCAAACCACGACGGTGGATGCGAAGATGACTGTGCCGGCCTTCTTGATAAAGGCCCAGCAGCGCTCCCACACGTGCCGTGCCCAAGAGCGGATCGCCGGGAAGTGGTAGGCAGGAAGCTCCATAACGAACGGCGTCGGGCGACCGGCGAAGAGCTTGGTCTTCTTGAGCATAAGGCCCGAGGCGATGACGGCGAAGACGCCCAGGAAGTAGAAGAGCGGGCTGATCCACGCGGCGGTGGTGGAAGAATCGCCGATGATGGAACCCATGAGCAGGGCGATGATCGGCAGCTTGGCGCCACAGGGAATAAACGTGGTGGTCATGACCGTCATGCGGCGGTCCTTCTCGTTCTCGATGGTCTTGGTGGCCATGACGCCGGGGACGCCACAGCCCGAGGACACGAGCATGGGGATAAAGGACTTACCGGACAGGCCAAAGCGGCGGAACACGCGGTCCATGATGAAGGCGACGCGGGCCATATAGCCGCAGTCCTCCAGGAAGGACAGCATGACAAACAGCAGGAACATCTGCGGGACGAAGCCGAAGATAGCGCCCAAACCGCCGACGATGCCGTCGCAGACCAGCGAATCGACCAAGCCACCGTCCTCGGTGCCGCCCGCCACAAGGGCGTCGTGCACCACGGTGGTGATGCCGGGGACATAGGGGCCGTACTGTGCCGGGTCGACCGAGTCGGCATCGTCGCCCGCAGCCTCGACGGCTGCATCGTAGGCGTCGCGGCCCTGACCGAGCACATACCAACCGTCGGTACCAAAGAGCTGGTCGTTGGTGAAGTCGGTCACCGTGCCGCCTAAGGTGGAAACGGCGATGTAGTACACGCAGAACATGATGACCACAAAGATCGGCAGGCCCAGGATACGGTTGGTAACCACACGGTCGATCTTCTCGGAGGTGCTCATCTTGGCCGGAGCCTTGGTGAGGCACTCGTCGATGATGTGCGCGATGACGCCATAGCGCTCACCGGTGATGATGGACTCGGCGTCGTCATCGCAGTCCTGCTCGCACTGGGCGACCAGCTCTTCCACGCGAGCGGCCTTCTCCTTGGTGAGGTTGATGAGCTTGCAGGCGTCCGCATCACGCTCGAACAGCTTGACCGCGTAGTAGCGACGCTTGTTGGCGGGAACGCTCGCCGGCAGGTTGTTTTCGATGTGGTCCAGAACGTCCTCGATGGAGGAATCGAACTTGTGCTCCGGCACCTGGCCCTTGGAAGCAGCGGACTTCTTAACCTGCTCGAACAGCTCCTTAATACCCTTGTTCTTAAGGGCCGAAATCATCATGACCGGACAGCCGAGCTTCTTGGAGAGCTTGTCCGTGTCGATCTTGTCGCCGTTCTTCTCGACCAAGTCGGCCATGTTAAGGGCGACGACCACGGGTAGGCCGGTCTCGATAACCTGAAGCGCCAGGTACAGGTTGCGCTCGAGGTTGGTGGCGTCGACCACCTGAACGACGACATCGGGCTCGCCGCCCATGAGGTAATCGCGTGAGCATTGCTCCTCGGGGCTGTAGGGGGAAAGCGAGTAGATGCCGGGGAGGTCCGTGATGGTAACGTTCTTGTCGCTTAGGAGCTTGGCCTCCTTTTTCTCAACCGTGACGCCGGGCCAGTTGCCAACGTAGCCGTTGGCGCCGGTGATCAGGTTGAAAAGCGTGGTCTTGCCGCAGTTGGGGTTACCCGCCAGCGCGACATGGATCTGAGAATCCGCCATTCAATCCTTCTTCCTTGTGAGCCCGCGCTGCTTTCTCCGCGCAGGCTGGATAATGTGCTTCAAAGTTGCTGCATTAAGTTAGAAATCTCTAACTTTATCTGCAGAAATATACGCCGTGGGCCCTTACTGGACCTCGACAACGGCCGCCTCCTCCTTGCGGATGGAAAGCTCGTAGCCGCGTACGTTGAGCTCGACCGGATCACCGAGCGGTGCAACCTTCACGACCTTGAACGAAGTGCCCTTGATGAGCCCCAGGTCCATAAGGTGGCGGCGAAGCGCACCCTCACCGTGAAGCTTGACGATGGTAGAGCTCTCGCCCACCTTAACGTCACCCAACGTCTTCATCCTCTTATCCCCCTTTCGGATTTTATGAAATGCTGCAGATTAACCGACGGTCATGATGTGCATGGCAACCTTGGAATCGATGCCAAAGCGTGCGCCCAGCACCGTGACGATGATATTGGCGCCACTCGAGCTCACCACGTGGATCTCGCTGCCCTCGACAAAGCCGAGGTCCCTGAGACGGTGCTTTATGTCCTCATTGCCCTTTACACGAGACACGTGCACGGTTTCGCCCGCTTTTACCATCGAAAGCGGCATGGCCGGCATCTGCGGTCCGCAAGACATGAGTGAGCTCCTAACATCGGTTCGTCCTCAACATCGACGCGATAAAAGTTAACCGCGTCTATGTTCGAACTAGTAAACTAACACGCGGTTAACTTTTTGGAAAGAATCTCTATTCAGTTTTCAAAAAAGTTTCCCACATTAAACAAAGGCACCGCAAAGACGGTCTCTTTGCGGTGCCTTGTCATACCAATGTATGCAACAGAGGGGACTCTCCTTTTTCACATTGTTACGCTTAGAGCGAGAGGTTTCTGATCGACGTGACGCACGAGGCCTCATCCACGCCCGAAACACGAAAGACAACGCTCTCACCGCACTCACCATAGAGGGCCATGAGTCCCATGATATCGCGGCCATCCGTGTGGCGATCGCCGATGCTGACCGACACGTCACTACGATGTTTGGCGATAATGTCATAGAGAAGCGCAACCGGGCGGGCATGTAGTCCCAACGGATCTTTAATCGTCTTTGTAAACTCGACCATGTCCCCTCCCGCAGCATCGCACATTTGGCCGGCCAAACCCAGCCACGTGGTAGTTATTGTAGCGTTAGATGCTTGTCGAGAGCGGGACGGAAACCACATCCCACTTCGAGTG